>CALGFI010000245.1 GCA_937881155.1 uncultured bacterium
GCCTCGGCGTCCGCGGTTCGAACGGCCGGCCTCGAGGCCGACCCCAGCGGGTTCGTGAACTCGGACGTGCTCGCCGATCCGAACCTGCTCTTCCTCGGCGACGTCTTCGCCATACCGGCGTCATGGCCGTTCGCGAACGTGTTCAGCGTGGGCGACGTCCTCATCGCCGTCGGCGCTGCCTACTCGATCCACGCGACCTGTGGGTCTCGACTGGTCCCCGCTCGGTTCCACCGCGTGCCGACGCCAACACTCGCGGCAGAGGATGGCTCGCCTAGTCGCTCGCCTTCGAGCCGCCCCAATCGTCCCGACCGGTGATGCGGAACCCGCTGTCGTGGATGCCGTACTGGCGATTGATCGACACCAGGAGCGCCGTCATCGTCTCGGCGATCCGGGCCTGCGACAGCAGACCGCAGTCGACCCACCGGAGCCCCGGGATCCGTTCGACCAGCGCGCCCACGATCGTCTTCGCCTCCTGATCGTCGCCGCAGACGAGCACGTCACTCTCCATCGGTCTTTCGACGTCCATCAGCGCACGCGCCGAGATCGTGTGGAACCCCGCCGTCATCCGCGCTCCCTCGCCGA
The DNA here is from genome assembly GCA_937881155.1 of uncultured bacterium. GTDB lineage: Bacteria > Actinomycetota > UBA4738 > UBA4738 > HRBIN12 > CALGFI01. The sequence goes on from CALGFI010000245.1 coordinate 583, forward strand.
CGATGGCCGCCGCTTGCTCGGCCGCGGAACCGTGCCATGGACGGACCACGTGCCACGCTCTCCCGCCGACGGCGGTCGCCAGCGGGCTCGTCGCGTCCATGACCACGGCGCCGGCTCGGAGGTGCTGCTTGATCGTGCGGTACGTCTCGGCCTGCCCCTCGAACGGGACGGTCACGATCACGGTGTCCGTCTGCGACACGGCGAGCTCGTTCGTCGTGCCGACGACGTTCGCGCCCACCCCGAGCGCCTCGGCGGCGCGAGTCGCTGCGGCGGCGCCGCGTTCCTCCGACCGAGAGCCGATCACGACGCCCACGCCCGCCTTTGTCAGGCGGAGCGCCAGTCCGAACCCCTCTTCCCCCGTGCCGCCGACGATCGCGACGTCCATCGTCATGCGGGGGTCCGCACAACGTTCGCTTCGCTCACTGTGCTACCCCCCGCTCCCCCCTCACGGTGCCCGTCAATGAGGGCGGTACTCACCGAAGACGTCGCGCAGGACGTCTGACACCTCGCCGAGCGTCGCGCGTGCGCGGAGCGCCTCGCGCATCGCCGGCAGGACGTTGTCGGTCCCGGTTGCCGCGGCGCGAACGGCGCCGAGCGCGCGCTCCACGGACTCGGTGTCACGCTCCCGGCGAAGCCGTCGCAGGCGCTCGACCTGCGCGCCGACTTCCTCCTCGCCGATCCGTTGCAGCTCGACGGACGGCTCGCCGGGATCTTGGAATCGATTCACGCCGACGACGACGCGCTCGCCCGACTCGATGCCCAGCTGGATGTGGAACGCCGACTCGTGGATCTCGTCCTGATAGAAGCCGGCCTCGATCGCGGCGACGGCACCGCCGAACCCTTCGATCTTGTCGAGGTAGGCGCGTGCGCGATCCTCGATCTCGTCGGTGAGCGCCTCGACGAAGTACGCACCGCCGAACGGGTCGACGGCGTTCGCGACGCCGGTCTCGTACCCGATGATCTGCTGGGACCGGAGGGCTATCTTCGCTGCTCCCTCCGTGGGGAGCGCGAACGCCTCGTCGAACGAGTTCGTGTGCAGCGACTGCGTCCCACCGAGCACCGCGGCGAGCGCCTCGATCGCCGTCCGCACGATGTTGTTCTGGGGCTGCTGCGCGGTGAGCGTCGCTCCGCCGGTCTGCGTGTGGAACCGCAGCACCAGGCTGCGCGGATCCTTCGCGCCGAACCGCTCCGACATGATGCGCGCCCACATCCTGCGCGCCGCACGGAACTTCGCCACCTCCTCGAAGAAGTCCATGTGGCAGGCGAAGAAGAACGAGAGCCGCGGCGCGAACCGGTCGATGTCGAGGCCGGCCTGGAGCGCCGCCTGCACGTATGCGATGCCGTTCGCCAGCGTGAACGCGACCTCCTGCACCGCGGTCGCCCCCGCCTCGCGCATGTGGTAGCCGCTGATCGAGATCGTGTTCCATCGAGGGAGTCGCTCGCCGCAGTAGGCGAACAGGTCCGTAATCAGACGCATCGACGGCTTTGGCGGGTAGATGTACGTGCCGCGCGCCGCGTACTCCTTCAACAGGTCGTTCTGCACGGTCCCAGACAGCGCGGCGGCGTCGAAGCCACGCTCCTCTGCGACGAGCTCGTACAGCACCAGCAGGATCGGAGCTGTCGCGTTGATCGTCATCGAGGTCGACACGCGATCGAGCGGAATGTCCTCGAGCAGTCGATGCATGTCATCGATCGAATCGATCGCCACGCCGGTCTTCCCGACCTCGCCCTCGGCGCGCGGATGATCCGAATCGAGTCCCATCTGCGTCGGCAGGTCGAACGCGACCGACAGCCCGGTCTGCCCGTGTTCGAGCAAGTAGCGGAAACGCCGATTCGTCTCGCCGGCGGTCCCCATACCCGCGTACTGGCGCATGGTCCACAGACGCCGTCGGTACATGCTCGGGTGGATCCCGCGCGTGAACGGCGGCGAACCGGGTGCGCCGATATCCGCGTCGAGATCGTTCCCCTCGAGATCCTCGGGCCCGTAGACGTCGCGGAGCTCGATCCCGGACGTGGTCTCGCGCCGAGTCTCGGTCATCTGCTCTCCTTGCGGGGGACTACGTTCGCTCGCATCCGCTCGCTCACTGCTTGAGTCCCCCGCACCCCCTCCAGCGTAACGGGTAGCATCGCGACGGGGGTGATGGGGGCCCGCGGAGCGAAGCGATCGATGTGCGAACCCCGGAGCAGATGGACGTCGTCGATCCGCGTATCGAGGAGTACATGCGGACGCTCCTCACCCGGTACGACGAACCGACGTTGCTCGAGATGGAGACGTACGCCGCCGAGCGCAACTTTCCCATCGTCGACCGGCTCGTCGGCGTCACCCTCGAGCTGCACGCCCGTTCGATCGGCGCCCGACGCGTCTTCGAGCTCGGTTCCGGCTTCGGCTACTCGGCGTACTGGTTCGCACGCGCCGTCGGTTCCGGCGGGGAGGTCCACTGCACCGACGGTGACCCGAAGAACGAGCCGAGGGCGATCGAGTACCTCTCGCGAGCCGGCCTGGCGGACCCGGTCCGCTGGCATGTCGGCGACGCGCTCCAGAGCTTCGCGGACGTCGACGGCGAGTTCGACGTCGTCTTCAGCGACATCGACAAGCACGAGTACCCCGACGCGTGGCGCGCGGTTCGCGACCGGATCCGGGTCGGCGGCCTGTACCTGTGCGACAACACCCTGTCCTACGGCGGAGGATCCGTCCTCACCGAAGGCGAGTGGCCGGCAGCGATCCGGGAGCACAACGCGTTGATCGCGGAGGACGAGCGCTACGTTTCGGTGATCAACCCGACGCGCCAGGGCGTGCTCGTTGCCATGCGTACGGTCTGAACGGCGCTAGTCTGAGGGAAGCATCCATGGCCAAACGAAGGGCTGACGTCGGCACGCTCTACAAGGGCAGTCCCGGCCAATGGTCGTGGCTCGCGCACAGGATCACCGGACTCGCCGTCACCCTGTTCTTGTTCGCGCACGTGGTCGATACCGCGGTCGTCGGGTGGGGGCCCGACGCCTACAACCGGGTGACCGAGGTCTACCACAACTGGGTCGTGCGAGTGCTCGAGCTCGGTCTCGTCGCGGCCGTGCTGTACCACGCGATCAACGGCACGAAGATCATGGTGTTCGACTTCTGGCCGTCGACCGCTCGGTACATGAAGCCGATCTCGGCCGCATCGACGGTTTTGTTCCTGGGCAGCATGGTCCCGATCACCTGGATCATGGGTCGCGAGATCCTCAACCTCGCCCTCGGGTGGGACCTGTGAGCGTCGAGACGCGCGCCGGAAGGTCACCGGCCATTCCGCCCGGTCGGGGCGCGGAGGTTCGGCGCCGCGATCGTCCCGCGGGCGGGTTCGAGCTCTGGTCCTGGTTGTTCATGCGCGTGAGCGGCGTCGCGCTGCTCGGGCTCGCCGTCGGCCACGTCCTCATCATGCACGTGCTCGACGAGGGCGTTTCGCGCGTCAACTTCGAGTTCGTGCAGCTCCGCTGGGAGAGCCCGTTCTGGCGCACATGGGACTGGGCGCTCCTGGTCCTCGCGCTCCTCCACGGCATCAACGGACTGCGTGTGACGGTGCAGGACTACGTCCGCTGGCCCGGCGCGCGATTCGCGCTGAACGTCCTGTTCGCGCTCACCGGATTCCTCCTGTTCGTCCTCGGAACGGTCATCGTGTTCACGTTCGATCCGAACGCTTGGCCTCGCACGTCCTGACGACATGACGACCGTCCACACGTACGACGCCGTGATCGTCGGCGCGGGGGGAGCCGGACTCCGCGCGGCGATCGAGGCGGCCGACCGCGTCCGCACCGCAGTCATCTCGAAGCTGTACCCGACGCGCTCCCACACCGGCACCGCGCAGGGCGGGATGTGTGCGGCGCTGGCGAACGTCGAGGAGGACTACCCCGAGTGGCACGCGTTCGACACGGTGAAGGGCGGCGACTACCTCGTCGACCAGCCGGCGGCGCAGCTCATGACCGAAGAGGCCGTCGACGCCGTCTACCAGCTCGAGCACTGGGGGCTGCCGTTCAACCGAACGCCCGAGGGTCGGATCGATCAGCGGCGCTTCGGCGGTCATACGCGCAACCACGGTGAGGCGCCGGTACGGCGCGCGTGCTACGCGGCCGATCGAACCGGCCACATGATCTTGCAGACGCTGTACCAGCAGTGCGTCAAGCGCGACGTTCGATTCTTCAACGAGTTCTACGTGCTCGACCAGCTGCTCTCAGACGGCCGATGCGCCGGGGTCGTCGCGTACGAGCTTGCGACCGGCGAGATCCACGTGTTCCGCGCGAAATCGGTGCTGTACGCGACCGGCGGGTACGGCCGGATTTTCAAGGTGAGCTCGAACGCGCACACGCTTACCGGCGACGGTCCTGCGGTGCTGTTCCGCCGCGGCATCCCCCTGCAGGACATGGAGTTCTTCCAGTTCCATCCGACCGGCGTGTACAAGCTCGGCATCCTGCTGTCCGAGGCGGTGCGCGGCGAAGGCGGCATCCTCGTCAACTCCGAGGGCGAGCGGTTTATGGAGCGCTATGCACCGACCGTGAAAGACCTCGCTCCGAGAGACCTCGTGTCCCGCGCGATCTACCAGGAGATCAAGGAAGGACGCGGCGTCGGGCCCCGACGCGACGCGGTGTACCTTGACGTTCGGCACCTTCCACACGATGTGATCGAGGAGAAGCTGCCGGACGTAACGGAGTTCGCGCGGGTGTACCTCGGCGTGGAGCCCACGCGAGAGCCGGTGCCGATCCAGCCGACGGCGCACTACGCCATGGGCGGGATCCCCACCAACACCGACGCCCAGGTCGTCGTGGGCGAGGAGGAGACGCCGGTTCCGGGCCTGTACGCGGCCGGCGAGTGTGCGTGCGTCAGCGTCCACGGAGCCAACCGCCTCGGGACCAACTCGCTGCTCGACATCGTCGTGTTCGGGCGTCGTGGTGGACTCCACATGAGCGAGTTCGCGGGCGACGCAGACCTACCGGACCTGCCCGACGCCCCGGACGTGCGGGTACACGAGACGATCGACGGGCTGCTGAACCGGCCCGAGGGCGCGAACGCCGCCGACATCCGCGGCGAGCTCCAAGAGCAGATGTTCGACTTGGCGTTCGTGGTGCGTTCGGAGACAAGCCTGCGGAAGATGGCCGACGTCCTCGCCGGGCTGCGCGAACGGTACGAACGGGTCTTCGTTCAGGACACCGGCAAGACCTTCAACACGGAGCTCACCGAGGTCATCGAGCTGGGCTTCATGCTGGACTGCGCGGACGCGCTCGTCGCGGCGGCCCTCGCTCGGGACGAGAGCCGGGGCGGCCATTATCGCGAGGACCATCCGCTCCGCGACGACGCGAACTGGCTGAAGCACTCGCTCGCGTACCGCCAGGCGGACGGCTCGATCAAGCTGGAGACCAAGCCGGTGAAGCTCGGGCCGTACATCCCGATGGAGCGCAAGTACTGATGGACGACGGCAACGGTCTCGGCGACGTCCTGGAGGCATCCGACCGCCGCGCGGCCGGCGCAGGTGGACGGGTCACGCTGACGCTCAGGATCCGCCGCTACAACCCCGAGACCCGCGGCCAGGAATCGTGGTGGGACGAGTTCACCATCGAGAGCGAACCGGACGACCGGCTGCTCGACGCGCTTCACCATGTGAAGTGGTACCTGGACGGAACGTTGGCGCTTCGACGTTCGTGCGCCCACGGGATCTGCGGCTCCGACGCGATGATGATCAACGGGCGGAACGCCCTGGCGTGCAAGGTCATCGTTCGCGACGTGGCGCCGCGCGTCACCGTCGAACCGATCCGCGGGCTCCCGGTGCTGAAGGACCTCATCGTCGACATGGAGCCGTTCTTCGCCGGGTATCGGTCCGTGCTGCCGTACCTGATCAACGACTCCGGCGAACCGGAGAAGGAACGCCTCCAGTCCCCCGAGGAACGGCACCGGTACGACGACACCACCAAATGCATCCTGTGCGCGGCGTGCACGACGTCGTGTCCGATCTTCTGGGGTGACGAGGAGTACGTCGGCCCCGCCGCGATCGTCAATGCCCACCGGTTCGTCTACGACTCGCGCGACGAGGGCGGGAGGCGGCGCCTCGAGATCCTCGCCGAGAAGAACGGCGTGTTCCGCTGCCGGACAACGTTCAACTGCACGGACGCCTGCCCACGCGGGATCGAGGTCACGAAGGCGATCCAGGACGTGAAACGCTCGATCCTGTTCGACCGGTTCTAGCCCGGCCGTCGCGGCGGATAGGGTCGAGTCCATGGCTCACCTCGTCACGCTCATCCCCGGCGACGGCATCGGTCCCGAGGTCGCCGACGCGATGCGACTCGTCGTCGAGGCGACGGGCGCCGACGTCGAATGGGTCGTCGAGGAGGCCGGCGCGGCGGTGCTCGAACGAGAGGGGACGCCGCTCCCCGATCGGGTCCTCGAGCAAGTCCAACGCTCGCGCGTCGCGATCAAGGGACCGGTCACCACGCCGGTGGGGACCGGATTCCGGAGCGTCAACGTGGCCCTGCGCCAGGAGCTCGACCTGTTCGCCGCGGTTCGGCCGTCGAGATCGCTGCCGGGCGTACCCACGCGTCACCGCGACGTCGATCTCGTCGTGATCCGCGAGAACACCGAGGATCTGTATCAGGGGATCGAGTTCGAACGCGGAACGCCGCAGGCCGCGGCCCTTCGCGACGAGCTTCGGCGGCTGACCGGACGCACGGTTCGAGAGGATGCCGGCCTCACGGTCAAGCCGATCAGCGTCACGGGCGCCCGCCGGATCGTCCGGTTCGCGTTCGAGTTCGTGCGGTCGAACGGACGGCGCAAGGTCACCCTCGGGCACAAGGCGAACATCATGAGGTTCTCGGATGGGCTGTTCCTGTCGATCGGTCAACAGGAGGCAGCGGACCAGCCGGACGTCGCGTTCGAAGACATGCAGATCGATCAGCTTTCGATGCGCCTGACGCGCGAGCCCGAGACGTTCGACGTGCTGCTGCTACCGAACCTGTACGGCGACATCCTCTCCGACCTGTGCGCGGGTCTCGTCGGCGGACTGGGTCTCGCGGCCGGCGCGAACCTCGGCTGGGAGTACGCCGTGTTCGAACCGGTTCACGGCAGCGCGCCCGACATCGCCGGACGAGGCGTCGCGAACCCGATCGCGATGATCCTGTCGGGGGCGATGCTGCTCCGTCACGTCGGCGAGGGCGACCGCGCGTCGGCGATCGAGTCGGCCGTCGATACGGTGCTCGAACGCGGAGAAATCCGAACGCCCGACCTCGGCGGAGGATCCACGACGCGCGACGTCGCGGAGGCGATCGCCGCCGAAGTAAGCGTCTAGCCGGGGCCGGCGAAACTACCCGGCGCCCGGGCCGAAGATCCCGCCCTCGGTCATCCTTCGAACGTCCAGCGCCTCGTCGAGCTCTCCCGGACCGAGGACGTTTCGCTCGGCGGCGATCTCGCGGACGCTGCGCCCCGTGGCGACCGCCTCCTTGGCGATGTCGGCGGCGGCGTCGTAGCCGATCTTCGGCACCAGCGCGGTGATGATGGGGAACGACTGCTCGACGAGCAGCAGCGCCCGTTCTCGATCGGCGTCGAGCCCGTCGACCGCGCGTTCGGCGAAGAGCGACGCGGCGCGTGAGAGCAGTTCGATCGACTGCAGCAGGTTGTGCGCCATGACGGGCATCATCACGTTGAGCTCGAAGTCGCCGAGCGCGCCCGCGACCGTCACGACGGTGTCGTTGCCGATCACCTGGGCCGCCACCTGACGAACGACCTCGGCGGCGACGGGATTCACCTTGCCCGGCATGATCGATGAGCCCGGTTGCAGTGACGGCAACCGAAGCTCGGCAAGCCCCGCGCGCGGACCGGAGCCCATCCAGCGGATGTCGTTCGCGATCTTCATCAGCGAGACCGCGACGGTCTTCAGCGCCCCGCTCGTCTCCACCAGCGCGTCTTGGGCACCCTGCGCCTCGAAGTGATCGGCCGCCTCGCGGAGTGGGTGGCCGGTACGTTCGGCGAGGAGCGCGATCGTCCTCGAGGCGAACCGCGGATGCGCGTTCAGTCCCGTCCCCACCGCCGTGCCGCCGAGTGGAAGGTCG
>CALGFI010000246.1 GCA_937881155.1 uncultured bacterium
TCGCGCGCGACCTCGCCGCGTCGTTGCCGAACGGATCGACGCTCGTCGTCGGCTCGAGCATGCCGGTCCGCGATCTCGACGCGTACATGCTGCCCCGCGAGGGCCTTCGGATCCTCGGCAACCGTGGCGCGAGCGGCATCGACGGCTTTGTCTCGACGGTGCTCGGCGTCGGTGCGACCGGAGCGCCGACGATCGCCCTTCTCGGTGATCTGACGCTGTTGCACGACATCGGTTCGCTCGTATGGAGCGCGCGGCGCCGCTACGACGCCGTCCTGGTCGTGCCGAACAACGACGGCGGAGCCATCTTCTCGTTCCTGCAGCAACGCGGCCTCCCCGAGTTCGAGGAGCTGTTCGTGACGCCGCACGGCGTCGACCTTGCCGCCGTGTGCGCTGCGGCCGGCGCGGGGTACTCGCTGATCGCGAACGCGGAGGATCTCGTGCACAGAGTCGATGCCGCGGGCCGCTCGCGCGGCACCCACGTCGTCGAGGTACCGATCGACCGCGAGGAGAACATCCGTCGCCACGCCGAGGTGCACGACGCCGTAGCCGACGCGCTCGATGCGAGCATCGAACGGTGAGAGCGTCGCAACCACCCGACGACGTCGTCCGAGCTGCGACGGTCCTGCCGACCTCCTTTCTCAGGACGGATCAGAAGCCGGGTCGCTCCATCGCCGCGACGAATCGTTCGATTGAAGCCGCGACCTCGGCGGGCCGCTCGAGTTGGGCGAAGTGACCGCAGGGAAAGGACTGCGGAATGCGGCGAATGCTCGCGAGTACTCGCTCGATTCGACGAGGCGTTTCATGTCTTCGAGCGACAACGAGTTTCCAATGCAGCCCAGTCATCCCGGCCGCGCATCTCCATGGGGGCAAGGCCTTCGTCGTGGCGACGGTTCGGTCCGACGGCGCCGGGTCAACGCGAACCAACGCTCCGCCCTGGTAACTCGCCAAGCGCAAGGGCGGGACACCGCCGAACCGTCATCCTGCCGATATGGCCGCGTTTCGAAGGGCCCACGGCCGAAGGATCCCGTAGACCGACTCGCACGCGGGCACCGAGATGCCGTGCTTCCTCGCCCGCCGGACGACACTCCCGTGCAACCCGTCGAGCTCCATCCGCCTGCCGTGCACCAGATCTTCGTGTAGGGAGGAGAAGACGCCCGGTTCCAGCGACCGAACGAACGCCTCGTGCCGGCCGGTCGCGTCGTCCCCGATGTCGACACCTTCGGCAGCCGCGACGGCACGGGCCTCCTCCGAGATCCGACGGAACATGGCCATCGCCTCGGGCACCTCGCGGATCTCGCCGATCGGCAGCCGGATCGTCGATGTCACTCCGGCGTGGGCGCAGATGAGCGCCAGCTTGTCCCACAGCAGCCGACGGATCTCTCGGGTCGCCTGGGCGTCGATACCGGCCGTGCGGCACGACTTCTCCAGGCCTTCCACCCGCGCGCTCATCGAGCCGTCGAGCTCGCCGAACACGATCCGGCGCGGCCCGCCGGTCTGAGCGATCACCCCCGGCTCGGCGATCGTGGAGAAGATGAATGCTACCCCGCCTACGACATGATCCTTCCCGATCACATCAGCGAGTAGGTCCTCGTTATCGATGCCGTTTTGCAACGACACGACGGCCGTTTCCTCGTGCAAGAGTGGCCGGAGCGCCAATGCGGCGGAGTCCGTGTCGTAGGACTTCACGCAGAACAGCACGTGGTCGACCGAGCCGATCTCGGCGGTGTCGTCCGTCGCGGGGATCCGCACATCGAAATCGCCGCCAACGCTCTTCACGCGGAGGCCGTGCCGGCGGATCGCGTCCAGGTGGGCGCCGCGTGCGACGAGGTGGACCTCCTCGCCGGCCGCGGCGAGGCGACCGCCGAAGTACCCACCCACGCCGCCAACACCGACGACGGCGAAGCGCACGCTCAGCACCTCCTGAGCCGAGGCGAAGCCCGGACCCGCTGTCCAGCTTCGCCGGGCGCCGCGGCCCGCGTCAACGAAAGGCCGACCGGGCGTTTGACCTGGGATTTCTCGGGGTAGTGCTGACCTTCGTACGTGCGTCGCGCGTGCATGGAGTCACCGTGAGCGTCCGCGAGGGGGGTTCAGGAGCTCGCGCTGGTCCAGACCGGCGCGTACGCGTCGACGTCATCACGTACGCCCCGACGATCTTCGCTCACTGCCAGCACTGCGAGGTCGTGTTCGGGCGGACGAGCATCGGCGAGCGGGTGCACCGGGAGCAGGCCCGCGACTCGCTCCCCGACGACCTGCGCACAGACTTCGCCGCCCTCGCCGATTGGGTGCACTCATTGCTCGACCGGCACCGCGGGCGGATCGACGTCCGCGTCGTCGACGCCGCCTCGATCGAGGGCTTTTGGAAGTCGCTCCGCTACCGAACGCGGGTGTATCCGGCCGTGGTCGTCGACGGGCACGATCGGTTTGTCGGCGACGACGTTTCGCTCGCCGAGGCCGAGATCGAGCGCAAGGTCGCGGCGCTTAGGGGGTGAGGCCACGGTTCAAGGAGTTCCTCATTCGAAGCGAGAGCCGGAAGGGAGGATGAGATGACTTCTCTATGGGTGGTGCTGATCGGGCTGGTCGTTTCGGTCTCGATCTACCGCCTGTACGCGAAACGGATCGACCGGCAGATCATTCAAGCCGACGAGAGACGGGCGACACCGGCCCGGATGTACATGGACGGCGTCGACTTCGTTCCGACCAGCCGGTACGTGCTCTACGGATATCACTTCAAGTCGATCGCCGCGGCCGGTCCGATCGTCGGCGTGATCACCGCGGCGAACCTATGGGGCTGGATCCCCTCGATCATCTGGTTGATGGTTGGGGTGAGCTTCATCGGTTGGGCCAGCGACTACAGCGCGATCATGCTTGCCGTCCGCAACGACGGAAACTCGCTTTCCGCAGTCGCCCACCGACTGATCGCGCCGCGGACGAGGCGGATCCTGTTCCTGTTCATCTTCTTCTACCTGCTCCTGATCGGGGGCGCGTTCGTCGGCATCATGGCGGCGATCCTGGCCGCTCGGCCGGACGTGCCGCTCGGGATCGTCGTCCTCGCGGTGGCGGGGCTCGCCGCCGGATACCTGATCTACAAGAAGCGTGCCGATCTGATCCGCGTGACCTTGGCCGTCGTCGTGGTCACGATCGTCGCCATGGCGATCGGACCGGTCGGCGTGGATCTCGAGCAGGTACCGCCGGACTGGGACCAGGGCGGGATCAGCGGCGCGGTGCTGTCGATCAACGACACGCTGAACGAGAGCGGAGCGCTGTACAGCGTGGTCGACCCGACCTTCGCCGACCCGCGGATCCCGCCGCCGGATCCGGAGACGGGTGAGCGGCCGGAGACGCCGACGTTCGATCCGTCAACCGGCGAGGTGTCGGTGTTCCCGAGCTTCTTGCTGTGGGTGGCGTTCCTGCTCGTGTTCAGCTACCTGGGGGCGAATCTCGCCATCTGGCGGTTCGCGCAGCCCGTGAACTACATCGGTTTCTGGATCACGGCGCTCACGATCGGCCTGGCTGCGGTCGGAGCCGTGATCGCCGCGTTCGTCTCGCCCGAGGTGGCCGAGTTCAAGATCCCGGGGTTCACGCAGTTCCAGGCCTCGCCGGTGGCCGGTCCGATCCAGCCGCTGTGGCCGATGCTGTTCGTGACGATCGCGTGCGGTGCGATCTCCGGGTGGCACGCGCTGTTCGGATCGGTCGGGACGGCCCGGCAGCTCGAGTACGAGACCGATGCGCTGCCCGTGGGCGGCGGAGGCATGTTTTCTGAGAACGCGCTCGGGCTGCTGTCGCTCACGGCGGTTGCCGTCGCGGGCGGGGCCGGAGCGAGCGCGTTCGCCCTGGGCGTCGGCACGCTGCTGAACGAGGCCACGTTCGATCTGCTGCCGGTGGCCTACGGGACGGCGCTGGGGTTCGGCGTGTTCGTGGTCATCGTGCTCACGGTCGTTCAGCTCGTGTTCAGGGTGATGCGAGTGACGCTGGCCGAGTGGCTCGGTGATGCGTGGGTCGGCTTCAAGAACCAGCACGTCGCAACGATCATCGGGATGCTCGCCGTGGTCGCCCTCGTCCTATCCGGAACGTGGGTGTACCTGTGGCAGCTGTTCGGTGCGGCCAACCAGCTCCTGGCCGCACTCAGCCTGCTGTTGGTCACGGTGTGGCTGGTCTCGACGCGACGGAACGCGCTGTTCGCTGGGATCCCGATGGTGTTCATGTACGTGACGACGATCGCCGCCACGCTCGTCACGGCGTTCAACCTCTACCGAGGGATCGTCCAGAACGAGAACGCCGCGACGATCTCACTATGGGGCGCGTGGGCGATGATCGGTGTCTCGGCACTGTTGGTCATCGCGGCCCTGGTGATCGCGTTCGATGGATGGCGCGCTTACATGCGGTATCGGGGGGCGCCGGCCGAGGAGGTGGTCTCGCTCCCGGAGATATCGCCCACACCGACACAGACGGGTTGAGGACGTCGGCACGGGGGGACCGTTCCACGGTCC
>CALGFI010000247.1 GCA_937881155.1 uncultured bacterium
TCGGGCTCATCGCGTGGCGGCGCGACGCGCTTCGGTCCGAGGCTGCGTTCGACACGCCCTTGTCGCGCGAGAGCGTGTTCCTCGGCAACAACGTCTTGCTGCTGGCGCTCACCGCGACCGTGCTCGTCGGAACGATCTATCCGCTCCTGGCCGAGGCCGTCCGGGGCACCAAGGTCTCGGTCGGCGGTCCGTACTTCAACCGCAACACGGCGCCGGTTGCGCTGCTGCTGCTGTTCCTCATGGGCGTTGGCCCACTGTTGCCGTGGCGTGCGGCTTCGGGCTCGGCGATCGTTCGGCGCCTGCAATGGCCGGTGTGGGCGGCAGCCGGGACTGCGGTCGTGCTCGCCGTCGCCGGTGGAGGAACCGCCGCGACCGTCGTGTTCGCGCTCGCCGCGTTCGTTGTGGTGGCGACGGTGTCGGAGATGGTGCGTGGGGTGCGCGCGCAACGGCGCGCACACGCCACGTCGTGGACGGAAGCGACGTCGGCCGCCATCGTGCGCAACCGACGGCTATACGGAGGGCTCGTCGCCCATCTCGGCGTGCTGTTGATGCTCGTCGGCGTGGCGTGGGCGGCGATCGCCGATACGTCGGCCGAGGTTGCGATCGCCCGAGGCGAGCGCAGACCGGTCGACGGATACGAGATCCGATTGGACGGGATCTCGTCTCGTGAGGAACCTCACCGCCGGATCGTCCTGGCGCACCTGACGGTGTTCGACAGGACGGGCGACGAGGTGGTCCGGCTGCAGCCTTCGCTGAACTTCTATCCGGCATCGTCGGAGCCGATCGGCACCCCGTCGCTCCGCGTGGGAACGCCGTGGAACGGACTCCGCGACCTCTACTCGTCGCTGGTCGCCGTCGACCCGGAGACCGCGTCGGCGACCATCCGGTTCATCGTCAATCCGGGCATCGGGCTGCTGTGGGCGGGCGGATTCGTCACCGCGGCGGGTGGTCTCCTGGCAGCGTTTCCCTCTCGGCGGCGGCGCGTGTCCGCGCCCGAGCCGGCGCACCCTCGCGTCCGCGAGGAGGTGCCCGTGTGAACGCGCGTCGCTGGCGCGTTGTGGTGATCGCCGCCGTTCCGGTGCTTGCGTTGGTGCTCCTTCTCGCGTCGGGGATCGGCAACGACCCACGCGACGTTCCGAGCGAGCTCGTGGCGAGGCGCGCGCCCTCGTTCTCGCTCCCGTCGCTCACAGGTGACGAGACGATCTCGTCCGCCGATCTGCGCGGTCAGGCCGTCGTGCTGAACTTCTGGGCGTCGTGGTGCGTTCCGTGCCGAGAGGAGCACGGTGCGCTCGATGCCGCGTGGGACCGGTACCGCGAGCGGGGTGTCGTGGTGCTCGGCGTGAACGTCGAGGACGCGCGCCCGGACGCGCTCGAGTACGTCGAAGAGTTCGGCGGGAGTTGGCCGCTCGCCACCGATCCCGGATCGCTGACGTCGATCGCCTTCGGCCGGTTCGGCGTCCCCGAAACGTTCGTCATAGCGCCCGATGGGACGATCGTCGCCAAGATGGTCGGCGCCGTCACGTACGAGTGGCTCGTCGACGAGATCGAGGGTGCGCTCCGATCCGAGGCGACGTCGTGAAGCGCGCAGTCGCGTTGATCGCGGTTGCCATCGCCGTCGCGATCGGCGCGACGATCGTCGCCGGACGCGACGATCCCGGATCGGGAACCGTCGCCGACCGAGCCCGCGACATCGCGGCCGGCTTGCGTTGCCCGGTCTGCTTGAACCTCTCCGTCGCCGATTCGCCGTCGAGGCTCGCCGGCGAGATGCGAGCGGCGATCGCGTCGAGGGTTCGCTCGGGAGAGACCGACGAGGAGATCCGGGCGTACTTCGTGGACCGCTACGGGGAGTGGATCCTGCTGGAGCCCACGCGCCGCGGGCTGAACCTGCTGCCCTGGGCGCTTCCGGTCGTCGCCTTGGTTGCGGGGCTGGCCGTGTGGTTGGCGCTCGTCCGGCGCCGTCCACCGCGCGACGACATGGCAGTGTCGCAGAGCGAACGTCGCCGGATCGAGCACGAGCTGCGCGGCCTCGAGGAGTCGACGTGACCCGCGCCCAGGCGTCGGATCGGGAGACCCGGTGAACCCGGTCATCGCCGCGCTGACGGTCGCGTCCCTATCCGCGGTCGCCGTAGCCGGGGTAGCCGCCGGTTTCCGGCGCCGCGATCCCGTTTTGATCGAGGGACCGGTAGATCCGCTCGAGGACCGTCGCCTCACGCTGCTTCGGTCGCTCGCCGACCTGGAGGAGTCGTGGAGGAGCGGTGCCCTCGAGGAGACGGAGTACGTCCGGCTTCGCCGCGAGACCGAGGGAGGGATGGCCCGGCTGCTCCGAGCGATCGACGCTCGCTCGATCGCGGCGCAGGACTCGGCGATCGCACGAGACGGCCGCCGAGAGAGCTTCCCTGCACCTGTGGGCGATACGGCCGCCAGCGGGGACGTGGTCCCGGTTCCGGCCTCCGGACGCGTGCCACCGTGGGTCGTGGCCGTGCTGCTCGTGGCCACCGTGGGGTCCGTGGTCGTGACGGGGTTGCTGCGAGACGCGGAACCGAGGGCGTCGCCCGTGGCGCCGAGCGCGGCGGGCGACGACCCCTTCGCCTTCTTCGAGGACCGCGTCGAACGCCAGCCGAACGACGTCGCCGCGCGACTCGACCTCGCGCATCGCTACCTGGACGCCGGTCGCATCGAGGAGGCACTCGCCGAGTACGCCGTTGTGCTCGAGCTCGATCCCGACGACGCCGAGGCGAACGCGCACGTCGGCATGATCCTGTACCTCTCCGATCGTCCGGAAAGCGCGCTGGAGTCCGTGGATCGGGCACTCGAGGCGGCGCCGGACTACCCCGAGGCGCTGTTCTTCCGGGGCGTCATCCAGCTTTGCGGGCTCGACCGGCCGAACGCTTCGATCGCATCGTTCGAGCGTTACCTCGAGGCGGCGCCGTTCGGCGCGGAGCGCACGCTCGTCCAGGACCTCATCGCCGATGCCGAGCGAGGCGTTACGGGCCGGTGCCGCTGATCCCGACGACTCGCTCAGACCCGGCGTCGCGCTGCGACCGCGTCGGCGCGCTCGCGCGCGCGACGCGCGCGGACGAACAGCCGCAGCGCGTATCCGCCCAGCGCCACCGCTGTGATCGCGTATCCGGCCACGACGTAGCCGACGTTCGGTTCCATCAGCGCCCGGCCTCCTCGACCTCGCCGAGCCGCGGCGACAGGGCCTCGCGCGCCGCGCGCTCCTCGAGTCGCCCCACGCGGAGGCGAACCGCCATCAGGTACGCGAACACGATCGTGAACGCGCCGACGGCGACCAGCAGCGCGGTGAGCATCGAGCCCTCGATCTGGGGGCCTCCGAGCCGCAACACCGTCGACTGCTGGTGGAGCGAACGCCACCACACCACCGACAGGTGCACGATCGGCACGTCGACGAACCCGACGACCCCGATCACGGCCGACCATCGAGCGCGTCGCGTGGGGTTGTCCGTGATGCGCCGAACCGCGAGGTAGCCGATGTAGATCAGCAGCAGCATCGCCGTCGTCGTCAGCCGCGGGTCCCACGTCCACCACGTCCCCCACACCGGCTTGCCCCACAGGGCGCCGAGGACGATGGCCAGCGCCGTGAACAGCACGCCGATCTCGGCAGACGCAGCTGCGACGCGATCCCATCTGATCCGGCTGGTCCGCAGGTACGCGACGCTCGAGACGAACACCACGAAGAACGACAGGTACGCGAGCCACGCGGCGGGGACGTGCACGTACATCAGCCGCTGTACCTCGCCCTGGAGCGCGTCGGGCGGCGCCACGACGAGCGACAGCGTCGCGCTCAGGCCGAGCGCGAGCAGCGCCGCGACGCCGAGCAACCGTTCGCCGCTCCGTGACGTCGCCGTTCCGAGCCCGCGCGCGGCGATCTCCACCTCAGTCCTCCATCAGGAAGCCGAACACGAGCACGCCGAGCGACACGAACACGACGTCGAACGCGACCAGGAGGCCAAGCCACGCGATCGCCTCGTCGGTGCGTCCCGTGGCGGCGAGATCGGTGGCCCGAACGCCGGCGACGAGCACCGGCGTCACGAGGGGAAGGACGAGGGTGGGGAAGAGCGCCTCGCGCGTTCGCGCGGCCTCCGCGAGCACGCCGAACAGGCCGCCCACTGCCGCGAGCCCGACGGCACCGAGCCCGAACGCGGCGGCCAGCACGAGCGGACCGCGCACCGTGAGGTCGAACAGCACGACGACGAGCACCAGCGCGCACGCGACGAGCATGAGGAGTTGCAGCGCGACCGCGGCAGCCTTGCCGAGGAACACCGCGGCCTTGTCGATCGGCGCGAGCAGCAACCCCTCGAGCGCGCCGTCCTCGCTCTCGATCTGGTACGCGCGTCGCGCGGCGATCACCGCCGCGAACAGGACGGCCATCCACAACAGGCCCGGCGCCGTCCGCAGGAGCACGTCGCGGCCCGGCCCGAACGCGAAACCGAACGAGACCAGCAACGTGGCGGCGAAGGGGAGCAACGTCGCAAGCGCGTGTTTGGCCCGGATCTCGGCGCGGACGTCCTTCGCGGCGATCGTGGCCGCGTGACGGAGGAGCCTCATGGCTCCCCCTCGCGAACGATGCGCCCCCCGTCCATGAACAGGACGCGGTCCGCGAGCCCCCGCTGCATGGTGTGGTGCGTCGCGACGACAACTGCGCGACCGTCGCGCGAAGCCTCGCGGATCAGATCGTCGACAGCGTGGTGCGCCTCGGCGTCGAGACCGGTGTAGGGCTCGTCAAGCAAGAGGATCTGCGGGCGCCGCAAGAGCGTCCTCGCCACCGCCACGCGCTGCCGCATGCCCTGCGAGAATCCGCGCACCCGTTCTCCGGCGACCTCGAGCAGCCCGACGCGGTCCAGCGCCGCCTGGATGTCCGCCCCGTCCACGCCGAGGAGCCGGCACCAGAACCGCAGGTTCTCCGCCGCCGAGAGGTCCTCGTACAGGCGCGTTCTGTGAGACATCAGGTCGGTGTGGCGACGGATCGCGTCGCGCTCGCGGACGAGGTCGAACCCCAGCACGGAACCGTGTCCGTACGTCGGGGATAGGGCGGTCGCCATGATCCGGAGGACCGTCGTCTTGCCGGCGCCGTTCGGGCCACGGAGCACCACCACTTCACCGGGTGCGACGCGAACGTCGGCGCGGACCAGGGCCGGATTCGCGCCGAACAGCCGCGTGACGGCGTTCAGCTCGACGGCCGTGACGGCGCTGCGAGCGTGCTTCTCGTGGAGGTCGTGCACGGACCCTTTGTAGCACCCACGCGCGACGCGCCGCTCCGCCGGGGTCGGAGGACGGGCGGGGACGCCGGTTGGCTACCCGAGCGCCACTACAATCGGCCCGCCGGGATGTGGCGCAGTCTGGCAGCGCGCGGCGTTTGGGTCGCCGAGGTCGCCGGTTCGAATCCGGCCATCCCGACGGATCGTCGCAGGCGATCGACGGCGGCGAGGGGACGCGAGCCCGCCGAGACCGTTGCGGCGCAACATGAACCCCGAAATCTCACCGTGGCGCTACTCTGGCGCCATGCGCCTCCGCTCGTTCTGTGACGACCTCCCGCTCGGCACCGTTCGCCGGATGCTGTCGGGGCTGCCGGAGGCACGCGGGTTCGACGTCGTCGTGCGGCCCCTGCGGTACCGGGAGAAGCCGCACCTCGCCGCACAGACCGACTTCGGCGAGCGCACGATCACGCTCCAGGTGCCCGAGCCCTTCTACCCGTTCGGCGAGGTCGTGGCGTTCGGGGCCAAGCGCCGGGCGGGTCGGTCGATCCGGTTCATCTGGCTGACCGAGGGCGTGACGTTCCGGACGGCGCGCGAGGTGCTCAGGTTCCTCTATCTCCACGAGTGGATGCACTGGTACCTCCACGTCCACCACGGCCGCGGCGGCTCTGCGGAGACGACCTGCGACCGGTTCGCCCTGCTGAACTACAAGCGCCGGGTGGTCACGATGGCGGACGCCGAGGCGGCGCTCCGCCGGGTCCCGGTCGAGCCGTCGCGGCCGACGGGCGCCGTCGCCGCTCGCCGCCGCATCGCCCGGTAACGGCCTCGCCCGGTAACCGCCTCGCTCGCCCGGCGTCCCATCACGGGAACGAGAGCGCCGCTCGGTCGAGGCCTTTGATCGTGTGCTCGATGTCGAACCCGAACCCGACGCGGAAGCCGTTCCCGAGCCCGAACATCTCGCCGGGAACCAGCAGCACGCTCTGCTGCGTTCGGATGCGATCGATCAGCTCCCGCGAGCCGATCGGCAGGTCGTAATCGACGTAAGCGATGGCGCCGGCCCTCGGGCGCACGTACGTCAGCGCCGGCTTCGTGGCGATCCATCCCTCGAGCCTCGGGAGGTTCGTCCGGATGATCCCGCGCGTCCGCGCCAGGAGCTCCTCGCGTCGAGCGGGCTCCATCGCGATCTGGGCGAGCGAGTCGGAGAGCATGCCCGGCGTGAGTGTCGTGTAGTCGTGCCTGATCCACAGCTCGGCGATCGTCTCCTGCGACGCGACCGCCCATCCGACCCGCAGACCAGGAAGGCCGAAGGCCTTCGACAGTCCGCTCGTGACGATCACCCGATCGGAACGTCCCCAGAACGTCGGCGTCGTCCGGTCCGTGTCGACCTCGGCCCCGCGGTAGATCTCGTCGGCGACGATCCACGCGCCCACGTGTTCGGCCGCCCGAACGATCGCGTCCATCTCGTCGGCGGTGAGCACATAGCCGGTCGGGTTGTTCGGGTTGCACACCATCACCGCCTTCGTCCCCGGACCGATTGCGCGCTCGAGCGCGTCGACGTCGAGCGACCATCCGTCGCGGCCGCGGACGAGAGCGAATGTGTCCGTCGCATCGCCGAAGTGACGGCCGAGCCCCCAGCCCTGGAGATAGTTCGGAACCATGAACGCCAGACGGTCGCCGGGTTCGAGCAGCGACCACAGGGCGACGAGGTTCGCCTCCGATCCGCCGTTGGTGATCGTCACGTTCTCGACGCCCGCCCCGTCGTACCACTCCGCGACGAACGCACGCGTTCGTTCCGAACCTTCGGACAGCGGATAGCCGAGCCCCGTGTCGAGGAGCGCTCGCCTCGCGTGGTCGTCGCGGAGCAGCTCGTCGAGCGAGAGCGGTGCGACGCCGCTCTCCGACAGGTCGTACTCGACCTCGTGCCAGTAGAGCGACTGCAGCCGCTCCATCTCGAAGACGTCGATCTTCGCCAACCGGATCTCCCTTCGCGCGGCGCGACGCTACCAACGCCGCCTCGACGAACGCAATGCGATCGCCTGACGCGCGGGGGCTATACGCCGCGCGCCGAACGCAGTCGCCCGACGACGTCGTTGTGCAGCACGCCGTTCGTCGAGAGCACACTCCTGCCGTGCGCGAGGGGCGATCCGTCGAGCTGGCTCATGGTCCCGCCGGCCTCCTCGACGACGACTTCGACCGCCGCCCAGTCCCACGTGTTGAGCTCGCGCTCGACCATCACATCGGCCGAGCCGCGTGCGACGAGCATGTGCGCCCATGCGTCGCCGAAGCCGCGAGTGCGCCGCGCCTCGCGCATCAGTTGCTGCACCCCGCGCGCGTTCGGCCCGTCGAGCCAGTCCGCCATCCCGCCGAACAGGACGAACGCCCGCGACACCGAGTCGGTGCGCGAGACGTGGATCGCCTCGCCGTTCAATCTGGCTCCGATGCCTCGCGCGGCCTCGTAGCGCTCGCCGATCGCAGGCATCGACACCACGCCGACGACGGGAACATCGTCCACGGCGAGCGCGATCAGCGTCGCCCACAGCTGCACGCCGTCGGCGAAGTTCTTCGTGCCGTCGATCGGGTCGACGATCCAGCGGCGTGATGCATCCCCCTCCGATCCGCCCTCCTCGCCGAGGACCCCGTCGCGGGGGAATCGCGCGTGCAATGCCGCGCGGATGGCCCTTTCGATCGCGATGTCCGCCTCGGTGACGGGGGTCCGGTCCGCCTTCTCCCGAACCTCGAACGACCCGCGGAAGTACGACAACGCGATCTGGTCGGCCTCGTCGGCGAGCTCGTTCGCGAACGAGAGCTCGTGCTCGTACATCGGCGCGGAGCCTACCGTCGGCCGCTCTCGTTCACGTCTTCGGGCGTATCGGGCCGGACTGCTACATTCGAGCTTGGATGCAGACGACCGTCGAAGAGACCGACAAGCACAAGGTACGACTCACGATCGAGGTTCCGCCGGATGAGTTCGGCAAGGACCTCGATCGCGCCTATCGCAAGGTCGCGCGACAGGTCAAGATCCCCGGTTTCCGCAAGGGCAAGGTTCCGCGGCAGGTCATCGACGCGCAGATCGGGCGGGACGCCGTCCTCGGCGAGTTCCTCGAGGACTCCGTTCCGACGTACTACCGCGACGCGATGCGGGAGAACGACCTCGCGCCGATCGCGCAACCGGACATCGATCTCCAGCAGGTCGAGGAAGGCAAGCCGTTCGTCTTCACGGCGACGGTCGAGGTTCGGCCGCGGTTGCGGTTCGAGGACGCCGACTACAAGGGGATCGAGCTCGACCGCCCGACGACCGAGGTCACGGACCAGGACGTCGACGAGATGATCGACTCACTGCGCGAACGATTCGCCGAGCTCGAGCCCGTCGCCCGTCCGGCACACGCCAACGACTACGTCGTCATGGACATTCGCGCCAGCGTCCACGGCCAGGATGTGGCCGACGCGACACGCCAGGACTACCTCTACGAGGTTGGATCCGGGGAGTTCGGTCCCAAGCTCGACGCCGAGCTCGAGGGTAAACGCGCCGGCGAGATCCTCAAGGTGAACGACGTGCTTCCCGAGCGCTTCGGCGATGACGCTGGGCGCGAGGTGTCTCTTCAGGTGTTGGTGAAGGACGTGAGAGCCAAGAAGCTCCCTGCGGCCGACGACGAGTTCGCCAAGACCGCCTCCGAATTCGACACGCTGAAGGAGCTCCGGGCCGAGCTCGCCGAGCAGATCGCCCAGAGCAAAGATCGCGCTGCCGACGGGATCATCCGCGACGCGGCCCTGGACGCGCTGATCGAACGGACGAGGGTCGACCTGCCCGAGAGCCTCGTTGACGAGGAGACAGGGCATCGCGTGAGCCACGCGCGCGAGCGGGCGGAGCGGGCAGGCACCACACTCGATCAGTTGCTCGCGTCGCAGGGCTTCGACGAGCTTCGGTTCCGCGCCGACGCGCGGCAGCACGCCGAACGCGCGATCATCGCGGACCTCGTCCTCGAGGCCATCGCTCGCGCCGAGGACATCCAGGTCACTCCCGAGGAGCTGGCCCGAGAGATCACCGGACTCGCCGCCGCGCTCGGACGCGAACCGAAAGAGGTTGCGAAGACGTTGGAGAATAGCGGTCAGATCGCATCATTGGCCGGTGATATCATCCGCTCCAAGGCGCTCGACATCCTCATCGAGCACGCGAACATCCGGCTCAAGGAGGACGGGATCCCGTCCGACGCTTCCAATGAGCCCTCATCGGAACCGGAACAAGACAAGAGGGAGACGCCATGAAGGACTACCTCGTCCCCGTCGTCGTCGAGCAGACCGCTCGCGGTGAGCGTTCGTTCGACATCTACTCGCGTCTGCTCAAGGAACGGATCGTGTTCCTCGGTACGCCGGTGGACGACAACGTCGGCAACCTCATCATGGCGCAGCTCCTGCACCTCGAGTCCGAGGAACCCGACAAGGACATCAACCTGTACATCAACTCGCCGGGTGGGGACATCACGGCGCTGTTCGCGATCTACGACACGATGCAGTACGTGAAATGCGACGTCTCGACCACCGTGATGGGACAGGCGGCGTCGGCGGCCGCGGTGCTCCTGCTCGCCGGCGCGAGGGGCAAGCGGTTCGCGCTGCCGCACTCTCGCGTCCTGCTTCACCAGCCGCACGGACAGGCAGGTGGGCAGGCGGTGGATATCGAGATCCAGGCGAGGGAGATCATCCGGTACCGCCAGCTCCTGGATCAGCTGATCGCCGAGCACACCGGCCAGCCGCTGGAGAAGGTCGGCAAGGACACGGACCGCGACTACATCCTCACCGCGCAGGAAGCGGTCGAGTACGGGATCGTCGACGAGGTCATCACGACCCGCAAGTTGAAGCCGGAACTCGCGGCGGCGGCCGCCGGCGCATCGTAGGATTCGACGGCTAACCAGGCCGGGCGGGGGCCCGGCCGTTCGTTCAGGGGGACGGGGGCATGGCGAGGATCGGCGACTCGGACCTGCTGAAGTGTTCGTTCTGCGGCAAGTCCCAAAAGCAGGTCAAGAAGCTGATCGCCGGCCCCGGCGTCTACATCTGCGACGAGTGCATCGATCTCTGTAACGAGATCATCGAGGAAGAGCTCTCCGAGACCTCGGAGCTGAAGCTCGACGAGCTGCCCAAGCCGCAGGAGATCTACGCCTTCCTGGACGAGTACGTGATCGGACAGGAGACGGCCAAGAAGGTCCTGTCGGTCGCCGTCTACAACCACTACAAGCGGATCCAGGTCGGCGCCAAGGACAACGAGGTCGAGCTCCAGAAGTCCAACATCACGATCCTCGGTCCGACCGGCTGCGGGAAGACGCTTCTCGCGCAGACGCTCGCTCGGATGTTGAACGTCCCGTTCGCCATCGCCGACGCCACGGCGCTCACAGAGGCCGGTTACGTCGGCGAGGATGTCGAGAACATCCTGCTCAAGCTGATCCAGGCCGCCGACTACGACGTCAAGAAGGCGGAGACCGGGATCATCTACATCGACGAGGTCGACAAGATCGCCCGCAAGAGCGAGAACCCGTCGATCACGCGCGATGTGTCCGGTGAGGGCGTGCAGCAGGCGCTT
>CALGFI010000248.1 GCA_937881155.1 uncultured bacterium
GGATCGGGGGACCTATCGCTGGACACTTCGGGGCGGCGTGCTGAGCTTCGAGGCCATCTCGGGTGCGTGCGTCTACGAGGGAGCCAGAGCCGATGACCTGTCGAAAGCTCCGTGGACGAGGATCAATCCCTGCGCCAACCTGATCGAGCACCTGTGGCCCGGCCCGCTCGCCTGCTGACGCATCGCTGGACTCCGCAAAAGGTCTCTTTACGATCGGGGCATTGTTGGGATCCTTCCTCAGGCGGCGGTGCGCGTTCGATTCCCGTCGCCCGTTCGACTCGTCCTCTAGTTGACCGCTCGGGCGGTCGCCGTCGCGGCGGCGGCGATGACCACGACGAACAGCAACCGCGCGTCGTAGCTCAGCCTCCTCGATGGCGCTTTGACCATGAGAGCGATCGCCGCAACGAGGACACCGACGACGCGTTCGTCGACGACGAGCGCGCGGCCGGAGCCGAAGGTCTGCACCGCCACGAGCGCGGCCAGCAACGCCGGCGCGAGAAGTCCGACGACGCCGGTGAGCCGCCGGGGGAGCGGTCGGCCGCCCATCAGCACCGGGCCCACCGCCTTGATGGCGATCGTCCCCAGCCCCACGGCCGTAACGACGATCCACGTCGACGTCATCGCCGGAGCCCGAGGAGACACGCCGCGCTCGCAGCGATGATCGGGATCCCGGCCGGCGTGATGGGCGTGAGCGCGAGGGCGATCGCCGCCCCGAATAGCGCCGCCATGATCGGCGTGCGACCGCGCAGCTGCGGAACGAGGAGGGCTAAGAACAGCGCCGGGAACGCCGCATCGAGTCCGAGGGTGGCCGGGTCGCCGAGCGCGTCGCCCGCGATCGAGCCGATCGCGGTTCCAAGCACCCAGCTCGCGTAGAGAACGAGGCCGGCGCCGATCAACACGCGGCTGTTGAACCGCCCGTCGCCCTCGGATGCGAGCGCCCACGACTCGTCGACGACGAGCTGGGCGCGCACGAGCCGCGACCACGACGATCCGGTGAGGTATGGCGCGACCGATACGCCGATCGGTCCGTACCGAGCGTTCAGAAGGAGCGCCGCGGTGACCGCCGCGGCAACGCTGCCGGCGTCACGGATGATCGAGACGGCCGCGAACTGCGCCGATCCGGCGAACGTCGTCGCGGACATGACGATCGGCGCGAGCCATCCGAACCCGGCGCTTCGCGCCAGGACGCCGAACGAGACCCCGAAGCCGCCGACCGCGATTGCCAGTGGCAGAGCGGCGCGTGCGCCGTGCCGGTAGCCCTTCGCCCCGAGACCGCGCGCCCTGCTAGCAGGCGACGACCCCTCGCGCATCCTCGCCCGTTCCTCGCTCTCCCGGGTCCGCGGACCTAACTCGTCTCGGCTCGTCTCCAGTCCCCGGCCCTCCGCGAGTCCGCGCCGATGGCGATCGCCGCCAAGCCCAGGATCCCGAGAACGGACGGTGCAGCGATCCAGGTCCACCCTGCCATCCACGCCGCCACCGTGCCGACGAGCACCGATGTCATGGCCAAGCCGGCAAGCCCTTCACGTCCCGCCCGTCGCGATGCCGTCACGACCGACCTCCTGGAGATGGGATCCAATATGCAGGCCAATCGCCTTGCGTTCCGGCCATCTCCAGCCGGATAATCGGCCCCATCAACGGACCACTCCATGGCCAATCGGGCCAGATTGGATCGAAAGCGTGGCCACAGCGCAGTCCGGATTCGGGTTCGGGGGAACGGGCCTCGTGCCGTCGCTCGCGGGATGGACGTCGATGGGATCCGGGCCCCTGTACCGCCGCCTGGCCGAGGCGATCCGCGGTGCCATCCGACGCTCCGAGATGCCGAGCGGCACGCGTCTTCCGACCGAGCGCGCGCTCGCCGTCGAGCTCTCCGTGAGTCGGAGCACGGTCGTCGCCGCGTACGACCTGCTCCGCGAGGAGGGGTGGCTCGAGAGCCGCCAGGGGAGCGGCACGTGGGTGCGCCGTCACTCATCCGTCGTTCGGTTCGGTGAGGACCGTGCGGGGTTCGTCGGCCGCGCCACCGCGTCGTTCCGCGCCCTGATCGAGGGGCCCGGCGAAGGGGTCGAGTTCACCTGTGCCGCGCTGACCGCCGGCGACCTGTTTGCGGGTCCGGCGATGGCTCGGGCGCTCGAGGACCTCGACCGGGCCGCTCGCGACGGGATCGGCTACGAGGCGATCGGGTACGCACCGCTCCGCGCCGCGATCGCCGATCACCTCACTCGGCGGTGGTCGATGCCCACGACGATGGACGAGGTCATCATCACGACGGGTGCGCAGCAGGCGGTGGGGCTCGCCGCGGCGCTGTACGCGCGCCCCGGTGACGTGGCGCTCGTCGAGGACCCCACGTACCTCGCGGCGATCGACATGTTCACGGCCGCCGGGCTTCGGTTGCTCCCCGTTCCGATCGGTGTCCAAGGCATTCGCGCCGACCGACTTCGCGACGCGGCGATCGCGAGCTCGCCCCGCCTCGCATACCTGATGCCGACGTACCACAACCCGACCGGGGCGCTCATGCCGGCACGCGAGCGGATCGAGATCGCGGCCGCGGCGAACGAGCTCCAGCTCCCGATCGTCGAGGACCTCACCGTCGCCGACCTCCCGCTCGGCGATGAGCCGCCGCCGCCGATCGGCGCGTTCCAGGGCGACGTTCCCGTGTTGACGATCGGCTCGCTGTCGAAGCTCCTCTGGGGCGGTCTCCGCATCGGATGGATCCGAGCGCCAGCCCCGGTCGTTCAGCGATTGGCTCGCATGAAGCTCGTGACCGATCACGGGACGTCGACGGTGAGCCAGATCGTCGCGCTCCACCTGATGGACGATCTCGACGCCATCCGTGAACGGCGGCGAGAAACCGTCCGCGAACGGAAGGCCATGCTCGAAGGGCTGCTCGGGGAGTGGCTGCCAGGGTGGACGTGGGATCCGCCAGGCGGCGGGCTGTGCCTGTGGGTTCGGATCCCCGTCGGAGACGCGACGTCGTTCGCGCTCGCCGCGACGCGACACGGTGTGACGGTCGTCCCGGGCCCCATGACGTCCGTCGACGGGAAGTTCTCGGATCGGATCCGCCTGCCGTTCGTTCTCGACCCCGATGCGATGCGCGACGGTGTCGAGCGGCTCGCCTCGGCGTGGCGGGAGTACGAGGCCGAGGCCGACAGCGCTCCGCGCGCCGTTCGCATCGTCGTCTGAGCGGCGTCGCAGCGAGGTCGCGCTCGCGGGGTACGGGTCCCGCACGCTGCCTCGACGGATCTCCGAACCCCGCGATACTGTCGGAAGCATGCGCGCGCGGGTGGTTGTCCTGCTCGTCCTGATCGCCGGGAGCCTGGCGTGGGTCGGAACGCGCGCGCTCTCGGGCAACCTCGTCTACTACGTGACACCGACCGAGCTGTTGCAGCAACACCCCCCGGCGGGCGAGCGTCTTCGTCTCGGCGGCCAGGTTGTCGCGGGCTCGGTTCACCAGAACGGTGACGGCGTCGATTTCATCGTCACCGACGGAACGACCAGGATGACCGTCGTCCATGGAGGCGG
>CALGFI010000249.1 GCA_937881155.1 uncultured bacterium
CACTTCGTTCCGAACCTGTCCATCGGTCCGCCGGTGGTCGCGTCGCTCCGACCGCACACGGACCTGTTCCTCGATTGCCACCTGATGGTCAGCGATCCCGGGATGTGGCTGGAACGACTCGCGGACGCCGGCGCGAACCTGTGCAGCGTGCACGTCGAGCTCGGCGACCCGACAACGCTTCTGACCCGAACGCGCGAGCTCGGCATGCAGGCAGGCGTCGTCGTCGACGGTCCCACGCCGTTCGAGGCCGTCGAGCCGTACCTCGACGAGCGCATCGACCTGCTCCTGGTCATGACGATCAGGGCGGGCTTCGGCGGACAGCCGTTCATCGCGGAACACCTCGAGAAGGTCCGGAGGGCCAACGCGATCCGCGAACGCACCGGCGGGACGTTCCGCATTCAGGTGGACGGTGGGATCTCGCCCGCGAACGCCGCCGACGCGGTTCGAGCCGGCGCCGACGTGCTCGTCGCGGGGAGCGCGATCTTCCACGCGCCCGATCCACTCGAGGCGGCGCGGGCGATCCGGACCGCCGCCGATTCGGCCCGCGCAGGCGAACCCCCCGGCTGAGCTCGATCTCTGCCCAGACGTGTCCTATTCCGACTCGGGCAAGCAGACCAGGGGCCACGGTGATGAGCCGGTCCGCCGGAGTATGTTCGCTCGATGAACCCCCTGAAGGAGTTCCCCGCGGTCTCCGAACGCCTCCGGCAGATGGACCAGGACGGGATCGTCGAGCGGATCTGGCGCAAGGACCACACCGTCTGGAAGGACGACCCGACCGAGATCACCAACCGGCTCGGCTGGCTGACCGTCACCGATCTCATGAACGAGCGGATCGGGGAGCTCGAAGCGTTCGCACAGCAGGTCGCCGCCGATGGGCTCGAGACGGCGGTGCTGCTCGGGATGGGCGGCTCGTCGCTCGCGCCGGAGGTGTTCGCGAGGACGTTCGGCGTCGCCGACGGAGCGCTCGAGCTCATCGTCCTCGACACGACGCACCCGGTCACGGTCGAGCGGCTCACCTCGCAACTCGAGCTCTCGAGGACGCTGTTCATCGTCGCCAGCAAGTCCGGGACGACGACCGAGACCCTTTCCCACTTCGCGCACTTCTGGGAGCGCGCGCCCCGGGGCCAGCAGTTCGTGGCGATCACCGACCCCGGGACGCCGCTCGAGAAGCTCGCGCGCGACCACGGGTTCCGCGCGGTGTTCTCCAACCCCGACGACATCGGCGGTCGATACTCGGCGCTCTCGTACTTCGGACTCGCCCCGGCCGCGCTGATCGGCTCGCCGCTGCACGAGATCCTCGAACGGGCCGAGGAGATGGAGCGCGCGTCCGGGCGGCTCGCGCCCGCGTCGCAGATCCCCGCTGCAACGCTGGGAGCGCTGATGGGCGAGGCCGCGAAGGCGGGCCGGGACAAGCTCACGCTGATCCTCCCCCCAGAGATCGAATCGTTCGGCAACTGGGTGGAGCAGCTGATCGCCGAGTCGACCGGCAAGGAGGGGAAGGGCATCGTCCCCGTCGTCGGCGAGCCGCTCGGCGAACCGGGGGTGTACGGCGAGGACCGAGTGTTCGTGGCGATCGGCGAACACGACGGCGTGGCCGCGCTCGAGAACCTCGGCCATCCGGTCGTCCGACTCGCGTACGAGGATCGCGAACAGATCGGTGGCGAGTACTTCCGCTGGGAGATGGCCACGGCCGTCGCCGGATACGTGCTCCAGATCAATCCGTTCGACCAGCCGAACGTGCAGGGAGCCAAGGACGCGACGAACGAGATCCTGTCGGGCGGAACGATCGACGAACCGGGGTTCGACGACGTGGGCGCGCTGCTGAAAGAGGTGGGCTCTGGCGACTACGTCGGGATCCAGGCGTACCTCGACCGCACGTCCGAGACCGAGGACGCGTTGCAGCGGGCGAGAGTGGCGATCAGGGACCGCTACCGCGTCGCGACGACGGTGGGGTTCGGGCCGCGATTCCTGCATTCGACGGGGCAGCTGCATAAGGGCGGTGCGAACAACGGCGTGTTCATCCAGGTCGTCGACGGGACGCGGCCGACGGATCTGCCGATCCCCGGACGGCCCTACTCGTTCGGAACGCTGATCGACGCGCAGGCGCTCGGCGACCTGCGGTCACTCCGGGAGCGCGGGCGCCGCGTGGCGCGAGTGACGCTCGATGCGCTCATGGAGGCGATCTGATGCAACTGGGGATGGTCGGCCTCGGCCGCATGGGATCGAACCTCACGCGGCGCCTGATACGGAACGGTCACGAGGTCGTCGCGTACGACGTGAACGCCGACTCGGTCAAGCAGCTCGAGAGCGAGGGTGCGATCGGCACCGATTCACTCGAGGACTTCGTGAACGAGCTCTCGAAGCCACGCGCCGCGTGGGTGATGGTGCCCGCCGCGTTCGCCGTGCAGACGACCGATCGGCTCGCCGAGCTGATGGAGCCCGGCGACATCGTGATCGACGGCGGGAACTCGTACTACCGCGACGACATGGAACGAGCCGAGCGGTACGGCGCGAAGGGCATGCACTTCGTGGACGTCGGAACGAGCGGTGGTGTGTTCGGGCTCGAGCGGGGATTCTGCCTGATGATCGGCGGCGAGACCGAGGTCGTGAGGCATCTCGATCCGATCTTCAGCGCGCTCGCGCCTGGGGTGGACGCCGCGCATCGAACGCCCGGACGCACCGACGCGAACGCGACGACCGCCGAACAGGGGTATCTGCACTGCGGTCCGGTCGGCGCCGGGCATTTCGTGAAGATGGTCCATAACGGCATCGAGTACGCGCTGATGGCGGCGTACGCGGAGGGTTTGAACGTGCTGAAGCACGCGAACGTCGGAGCCGAGACGCGCGAGTCGGACGCCGAGACGACGCCGCTCCGCGATCCGCAGTACTACCGGTACGACCTGAACATCTCGGAGATCACGGAGGTGTGGCGACGAGGAAGTGTGGTCGCGTCGTGGCTGCTCGACCTCACGGCCGCCGCGACGTTCGAGGACCCAACGCTCGAGGCCTTCTCGGGTCGAGTGTCGGACTCCGGCGAGGGACGGTGGAC
>CALGFI010000250.1 GCA_937881155.1 uncultured bacterium
GAGAACCACCGGACGCCCTCCTCGCGGGCGAGCGTCGCGAGCGCAACGTTCAGGTCCTGGCGCCACACGGTTGCGTCCAGCTCGATCGCTTTG
The DNA here is from genome assembly GCA_937881155.1 of uncultured bacterium. Taxonomy (GTDB): domain Bacteria; phylum Actinomycetota; class UBA4738; order UBA4738; family HRBIN12; genus CALGFI01. Next base: position 94 of record CALGFI010000250.1, read on the forward strand.
CCCAGGCGTGCGGCCTCGGCGAAGACCCGACGCCAGTCCGCGACGAGCCCCACGCGTCTGCCGTACATCCTGGCTTTCGGGTGCGCGAGCACGTGCAGGCGTGGCTGTCGTAGGGAGGCCAGGTATCGCTCGGTCTCATCGACGTTCGAGCGCAGCTTCGAGTGGAACGCGCCGAGGACGAGATCCAGCGTCGACAACGACTCGTCGTCCATGTCCATCGTCCCATCGGGGAAGACGTCTACTTCCATCGAGCGGAGGATCCCGAAGTCGTCTCCCGCGTCCGCGAACGCTCCATGGAGCTCGTCGATCGCACGGCCTTGAGCCGCGAGTTGGTCCGCTGTCATGCCGTTGGCGATCTGCAACGACTGGGAATGGTCGGTGATGGCGACGAAGGACCGCCCGAGTCTCTGTGCGGCCACGGCCATCTCGTCGAGCGACACCGCTCCGTCGCTGTACGTCGTGTGCATCTGAAGGTCGGCACTGGGGAGCGACTCCCACGCCGGGTCCGCGTCCAAGGTGGATCGAACCTCCGCATAGGTGAGGAACCCTCGCCGTGTCTCGTCAACGTCGGGGACGGGGGGCGGACTCTCGAGCCAGGTCTCGATCTGCGCCGCGATCCACGGCCCGACGGAGCGAAGCTCGGTCAGCGGTCGGCCGGCGGCGGCCACGTCGTGGACCTCCTCCGGCCAGAACCGCGAGGCCCGCGAGGCGCGTTCCAGCGCCCGCCTGCGGTGGTCGACCTCGTCTCGGCTCGCCCGCCAGAGCAGCTCACCGACGTCCGCGTTGGTAAGCACGTGGCTTTACGACGCGTCCGTGACGGCGAACAGCCTCCAACGATCCGGCACACCTTTGAGCGAGTGCTCGCCGCGGTCGGCGAACCCAAAGCGCGATCCGCGCACGAGGTCCTTCACGGTGCTCGACACGATCACGTCCCCGGCCGATCCGGCCGAGGCCACGCGCGATCCGATGTTCACGGCGATCCCCCCGACGTCGGCTCCGCGTAGCTCGACCTCACCGCTGTGCAGGCCGATCCGCACCTCTATCCCGATCGCACGAAGACGATCGCGGATCGCAAGCGCGCATCGGATCGCTCGGGTGGGCGCGTCGAAGATCGCCAGGAAGCCGTCGCCCGTGGTCTTGATCTCCCTTCCTCCGTGCGCGGCAAGCTCCTCCCGCACGAGCTCATCGTGGCGGTCGAGCTCGTCACGCCACCGGTGGTCGCCGACCGCCGTGGCACGTTCGGTCGACGCAACGATGTCGCTGAACATCACGGTGGCGAGGATGCGATCGCCATCAACCGCGCTCGCCGCGACCTGCGGAGCCCCCCGCGCGAATGCCCCGATGAGTCGGCGGGTCACACCGGGAGAGAGGAGGGCATCGCCGGCCGCGACGGCGCGGACGCCCTGCACCAGCACTTCGGGCTCCGTGTCCTTGACCAGGAACCCGCTGGCCCCGATCCGGAGCGCCTCGAACACATACTCGTCCTCGTCGAACGTCGTGAGGATGACGATCCTGGTGCGTTCCAGCCGGTCGTCCTCGACGATTCGTCTCGTGGCCTCGAGCCCGTCCATCTCGGGCATCCGGATGTCCATCAAGATCACGTCGGGCAGAAGCTCACGGGTCAATCGCAACGCCTCGGACCCGTCGTCGGCCTCTCCGACGACCTCGATATCGGGCTCCGCGTCGAGGAGCGCTCGGAACCCGGCTCGCACGAGCGCCTGATCGTCGGCGAGGAGGACGCGGATCATGTGTCGCGCCCGTCCAGGGGGAGGCGCGCGAAGACCCGGAACCCGCCCTCGGCCCGAGGGCCCGCTTGCAGCTCCCCGCGGAGCGCCCCCACCCGCTCCCGCATTCCGACGATCCCTTTCCCGCTGCCTGCCTCGGCGCCGCCTGCGGTGGCTCCGCGGCCGTCGTCCTCGATCTCAACGGTGAGATCGCGCTCACCGTAGGCCAGTCGCACGGTCGCGGTGGCTTGACCGGCGTGACGAGTCACGTTCGTCAGCGCTTCCTGGACGATACGGAAGGCGGCCGCTTCGACGGCGTACGGAGCGGGGCGGACCTGTCCGTGCGTTTCGGTTCGCACGTCGATACCTGCGGCGCGAGCCTGGCTCGCGAGATCCTCGATCTGTGCGAGCGTCGATCCGGGGAATCGAGGTGCCTTGTCCGCCTCTTGGCGCAGGATGTCGAGGACCGACCGGAGCTCGGTCAACGCGTCCTTGCTGGCGTCCTTGATCGCGACGAGCGAGGTCCGCGCCTGATCGGGAAGTTGTTCGCTCAGGTGGAGCGCGACGCTCGACTGAACGTTGATCAGCGACAGGTGGTGTCCGAGCGCGTCGTGGAGCTCACGCGCGATCCGCAGTCGCTCCTCGCCGGCACGCCTGAGCGCCTCCCCCTCCTGCATCCGCACGGCTTCGGCGCGACGTTCCTGCCGCGTCCGCGCGAACTCGGCCGCGCCGAAGAGAACGAGGAGCCACGCGGCGAGGGCGAGGAGGGCGATCCCCGAGGGCGCCTGCCCGTCTCGGAGCAGGAAATCGAGCCAGGGGACCACCAGGAATCCCGCGATGCCGACGATGGCCGCGACGGCCCGGTGACCGAGGAGGACCGCGGTGAAGTACGCGATGATCAGCGGGAACCAGATCGGGCCGTCGTGGTAGCCGATCACGAAGTACCCGAGCGTCAGCCCGAACACCACGGCAAGGACCAAGACTGGATAGCGGCGCCGCCACGTCACCGCGAGCGCCGCCACGATGACGAGCGCAGCTGCGCCGGCATCGAATGGACGCCGGAGGGGCTGCCCCTGCTGCGACGCCGCGAACGTCCCGATCACACCGAACACAGCGAGCCCGACGGCGAGTGCGACGTCGGGGAGCGGAGGTGCCCACGCCCGCTCGTTCGGCTTGGAGACGTTGTCGTTCGTGCTCATCACGACGGAGCCTAGGTCGACGCCTCGGTGGCGTCATCGGCGCCGCGGAGTCTTGCCGACTACGTCCGGCGAGGTAGCTCAGGACGGAGGCGCCTCCGCGGCGAGATGATGCGACGGTGCCGAACGGTGGATGTGACTGATCGGTGGAAGCAGGGACGAGCGCGGCTGGCGGCGATCGGATGGCTCGGTCTCTCACGCTGATCGGCGCACCTTCGGGCGCCGGCGCGTGCGGTGTGGGCCAAGAACAGGCGCCGGGGGCGCTCCGAGCGGCCGGGCTGATCGAGGCCCTCGACGGGGCGGGTGTCGAGGTGGCCGATCTCGGCGACGGGCCGATGATCCCGTGGCGGCCCGACCGGGACAACCCCTTTGCCCAGAACGTCGACGCCGTGGTGGAGACGGTGCAAACGACGGCGGATCGGGTGGCGGATGCGTTCTCGGATCGCGCCCGAATTGCGCTCGTGCTGGGCGGCGACTGCACGGTCGGGATCGGGACGGTCGCGGGCGTGCGACGGGCCTTCGGGCACGTTGGGGTTCTGTACTTCGATCTCCACTCCGATCTGAACACGCCGGCGAGCGGTCGTGACGGTGCCCTCGACTGGATGGGGCTCGCCCACATGCTGGCGATCCATGGAACCGATCCGCGGCTGGCGCGGGCGGCCGGACCGACACCGCTGCTCGACCCGGGCGGCATCGTCCTGTTCGGTCACGATCGATCCCAGGCGACCCGGTTCGAACGGAGCGAGATCGAGCGGCTGGGGCTGAGCCGCGTAGCGGTCGAAGAGGTTCGGGACGATCCCGAGGGAGCCGCGCAACGAGCGCTCGGACTCATCGCGGAGCGGTCGGAGCGCTTCGTGATCCACCTCGACGTGGACGTCGTCGACTTCACGGACGCGCCGCTCTCCGAGATCACCTCGCGAAACGTCGGGTTGAAGCTCGACGACATGATCCG
>CALGFI010000251.1 GCA_937881155.1 uncultured bacterium
GGGTTGCGCATAGGGTCCCGCACCGTAGGCCGAAAGGGGGAACCGGAGGGTGCGGCAGCCGCGGTACCGCAGCTGGACCTTCGTCGCGCTCGGGAGCGCCGTGGTGCTGCTGGCCACTTCTCCGGCGGCCGCGGTCAACCGAGATGGCCCGTACCGGGGGACGACATCACAGGACCGACCGATCCGATTCGTCGTCGACGGCGGCGAGATCAGCGACGTTCGCCTCCCGGTCTTCCACCAACCCTGCAACCTGACGGTGCTCGCGACGAGCGGCGCCGTCAGGTTCCCGATCGCCGATGACGGCACGTTCGTGATCCGGTTCTTCGACAACGACCGAGAAACAACGGTGGTCGTCCGAGGCGAGTTCACGAGCCGAGAACGCGTTCGGGGAACGTTCCGGTCCGAGCGTGATACTCACGGCTGCAGGGACGTCGCCCGCGGGACCTGGCGGGCGCATCGAGTCGGTTCGGCCTAATCGCGTTTGCATCCGGGCGCCGCGCGGGAACGCCGGAACGTCACGCGACGGCGCGGACCCGTTCGACCGTCCTCTCCCGCCCGAGGAGCTCGAGCGATTCGGGAAGCGGCGGCGACACGGTCGTTCCGGTCACCGCGGCGCGGACCGGCTGGAATCCTTTCGTCCGGTTCAGCCCGAACGATTCGCGGACCTCGTCGAGCTTGGACTCGATCGCTTCAGAGCTCCACGGCTGAACCGCCTCGAGCTCGTCGGCGATGCGGGCGAGGTACCCGTCCGGCGCCATCTCGATCAGCGCCGCGGCCCTGTCATCCGGCGTGACGTCGTCGGAGAACAGCGAGCGAAGGAGCGCGACGCATTCAGTCAGATACTTCATGCGCGTCTTGACGAGCGGCATCGCCCGGCGGAGCAGCGCCGGATCCGGCGACAACCCGGCGACGGATAGGAAGTGCAGACACCGCGCGGCGAGGTCGTCGTCGTCGAGTTGCTGGATGTAGTGGTTGTTCATCCACTCGAGCTTGTCGACGTCGAAGCGCGCGGGGTTCTTCGAGACGCGCTCGATCTCGAACGCCTCGACCAGCTCATCCTTGGAGATCAACGTGGTCTCCGCGTCCTTGGACCATCCGAGCAGCGCGAGGTAGTTCATCAGCGCCTCCGGGAGGATCCCCTTCTCGCGGAACGCCTCCACGCTCGTCGAGCCGTGACGCTTCGACAGCGGCTTTCCGTCGGGCCCGTTCACCTGTGGGACGTGCGCGTACTGCGGCGGCGTGCCGCCGAGCGCCTCGATGACCGCGGCGTTGCGCGGCGCGCTGTCGAGAAGGTCATCGCCCCGGATGACGTGCGTGACTCCCATCAGCATGTCGTCGACGGCGACGGCGAGCAAGAACACCGGCGAGCCGTCGGAACGCATCAGGACGAAGTCCTTCAGGTGACCGGGCGCCCACCGGACCTCCCCCTTGACGAGGTCGTGGGTGACCCATTCGCGCTCCGGCATGTGGAACCGGGCGGCGAACGGTCGCCCTTCGGCCTCGAACGCCGCGCGCTCCTGGTCCGAGAGGTTCCGGCAGCGGCCGTCGTAGCCTTCGGGCTCGCCTCTCGCGCGCGCTGCCGCGCGGCGATCGGCGAGCTCCTCGTCCGTGCAGTAACAGCGGTACGCGTCGCCTTGCAACAGAAGGCGGTCGACCGTCTCACGGTAGATGGCCATCCGTTGCGACTGACGGTAGGGCTCGAACGGACCGCCGACGTCGGGGCCCTCGTCCCAGTCGATCCCCAGCCATCGAAGCGAATCCATCACGCCGTGGAACGCTTCCTCCGTCACTCGAGAGGCGTCGGTGTCCTCGATCCGAAGGATGAACGCGCCCTTGTTGTGCCGAGCGAACGCCCACGAGAACAGTCCCGTTCGCACGTTGCCCACGTGAAGCGATCCCGACGGCGCCGGAGCGAATCGAGTCCTGACGTCGCTCACGCCGCTGCCACGGGGTTCGCGAGCGTGCCGATGCCGTCGACCTCCACTTCGACCACGTCGCCGGGCGAGAGCTTGCCAACACCTTCCGGGGTCCCGGTGAGGATCGCGTCGCCGGGGAGCAGCGTCATGAACGAGGTGATGTACTCGATCAGCGTGGCCACGCCGAACGCCATGTCGGAGGTCTGTCCGGCCTGGCGCACGTCACCGTTCAGGCGTGTCTCGACGCGGACGTCGGTGGGATCGAGGTCGGTCTCGATCCACGGCCCGAGCGGACATGAGCCGTCGAATCCCTTCGCTCGCGCCCACTGGTCGTCGGTCTTCTGCAGGTCGCGGAGCGTCACGTCGTTCGCGCACGTGTAGCCGAGGATGTGCTTGTACGCGTCCTCGGTTCGCACGTTCCGCGCGATGCGGCCAATCACGACTGCCAGCTCGCCCTCGTAGTCGACCCGCCGGCTGATCGGGAGCAGCCTGATGGGGTCGTTCGCTCCGATCACCGCCGTGGACGGCTTCAGGAACAGCAGCGGTTCCTCGGGGACGTCGGAGTCGAACTCGGCGGCGTGGGCGGCGTAGTTCTTTCCCACGCACACGAGCTTCGACGGCAGCACCGGCGCGAGCAGGCGCACGTCGTCGAACGGCACCTCCTCGCCGGTCGGCAGGGGGTCCTCGAAGAACGTGCCCTTCAGGACGCGGATCGTGTCGCCCTCGAACTCGGCCGCGCCGGTGGCGATCCGGTCGCCGAAACGGAACCGCACGAGGCGCATGGGACCGGCAGGCTATCGCAGGCGAACGGCTACCCGAGCCGGCGCCACGGTGCGGGCACCGCAGCGGCGACATCGACGGTTGTCGCGCCGAGCCACGTGGCGAGCTCGCGGACGGCCGTCGCGATCGGCACCGCGTTGGAGCGGTCGGGACGGACGGCCGGCTCGGGGACGA
>CALGFI010000252.1 GCA_937881155.1 uncultured bacterium
AGTGCAACGTACTCGGCGTTGTAGGTATCGGCCCATCCCATCTGCTCTGCCACTTCCCACGCCCTACGCCGGAGCACGGCGTCACCGAGCAGCCGGATCCGCATCCGCCAGATGCGCTCGAGAAGGTTGAGAGCGACGTCCGCGGCGAGCTCGCCGCGGTGGACGGCCTCGTGCAGCATCGACAGCGTCTGCGAGCGCAACAGCGTCGGCGCGAGGAGCTCGTGGTCGGCTGAGACTTCGAACCGCTTGCTGGCCAGGTGGGTAACGGCGCTTGCATCAACGACGAACCGAGTCATTGGATACCTCACGTCGCCATGGGACCGCGAAACCTACCATTGCCCTGGGTCGCGGATCGTCCGCGTCCGATACAGGAGTGGAGGGTCAACGGATGCTCGAACGACTGGCCCGATGGTGCTACCGGCATCGGTGGCGCACGGTCTTCGTGTGGATCGGGGCGCTCATCGCGAGCATCGCGCTCATGAACGTGGCCGGCGGCGCGTACACGAGCGATTTCTCCCTCCCCGGCTCGGAGACGCAGGAGGCTCTCGACCTCCTGGAGGAGGAGTTCCCGGCCCGGTCCGGTGACAGCGCGACGATCGTGTTCAAGGCCGACGCGGGTGTGGCCGACCCGACCGTCCGGCAGACCATGGAGGCGCTGTTCGAGCGAGCCGCCGAGCTCCCTCACGTGGTCATGGTGACCAGCCCGTACAGCGAGGAGGGAGCCCGGCAGATCTCCCCAGACGGGCAGATCGCCTTCGCGGACGTGCAGTTCGACGTCGGGGTTGGGGAGATCCCCCTAGGCACCATCGAGGCCCTGCTCGACCTCGGCGAGGAGGCTGACTCCCAGACGCTCCAGATCGAGTTCGGCGGCGGGCCCATCGCCCAGGCCCAGTTCGAGCCACCCGGCGGGGCGGAGACCGTGGGCTTCCTGGCCGCGGTGGTCATCTTGCTCATCACGTTCGGTTCCGTCCTCGCGATGTTCCTGCCACTGGTAACGGCCGGCATCGGCATCGGGATCGGGCTGTCGCTCATCCTGCTGTTGGCCAACTTCATCAACGTTCCGAACTTCACGCCGCAGGTCGCCTCGATGATCGGGATCGGGGTGGGCATCGACTACGCCCTGTTCATCGTGACCCGGTACCGGCAACACCTTCACGAAGGAACCGATCCCGAGCAGTCCTTGGTGATCGCGCTGACCACGTCGGGTCGTGCGGTCGTCTTCGCGGGGATCATCGTGGTGGTCTCCTTCCTGGGCATCCTGCTGATGGGCTTCCCGTTCATCGAGGGCATCGCCGTGGGAGGCGCGTTGGCGGTCCTCGTCACCATGCTGGCCTCGATCACGTTGTTGCCCGCTCTGATCGGGTTCGTCGGTCGGAACATCGACCGGCTACACATCCCACGGCTGCGCAAGGTGGAGACGACGAGTCGGCAATCGTTCTGGTTCCGATGGAGCCGGATCATCCAGCGCCGGCCGTGGGCGACCGGTCTGGCGGGCCTGGCGGGGCTGATCACACTCACCATCCCGCTGTTCTCGATCCGGTTGGGGCTGGCGGACGCCGGCAACGACCCGGAGGAGCTGACCACGCGCCGGGCCTACGACCTCCTCTCCGAGGGATTCGGCCCGGGGTTCAATGGTCCGCTGATCCTCGCCACCGAGCTGTCGGACCCGGCGGACGTGGCCCCTCTCGGCGCGGTAGTTCGAGCTGTGCATGGCACTCCGGGGGTCGCGTTCGTCACCTCTCCCATCACGAACGACCTGACGAACCCAACGGCCGCCATCGTCACCGTGTACCCGACGACTTCCCCCCAGGACGAAGCCACCGAGGAGCTTGTCCGCCAGCTTCGCGACGAGGTCATCCCCCAGGCCGAGGCCGGCACCAACCTCGACGTGCTCGTCGGTGGACTGACGGCCGGCGGGATCGACTTCACCATCCTGTCCGGGGAACGGCTGCCCTTGTTGATCGGCGCCGTCATCGCGGTGTCGTTCCTGTTGCTCCTCGTGGTCTTCCGGTCTGTGGTGGTGCCGGTCAAGGCGGCGGTCATGAACCTCCTGTCGATCGGCGCCGCGTACGGCGTCATCGTGGCCGTGTTCCAGTGGGGATGGCTGGCCGGCGTGGTCGGGATCGGAAAGCCCGGACCGTTCGAGGCGTGGGCGCCGATCATGCTGTTCACCATCCTGTTCGGGCTGTCGATGGACTACGAGATCTTCCTGTTGTCCCGCATCCGAGAGGACTACGTGCGGACCGGCGACAACAGCCTGTCGGTGGCCAATGGGGTAGCCACCACGGGACGGGTGATCACCGCGGCCGCGGCCATCATGATCGCCGTGTTCCTGTCGTTCGTCCTCGGGTTCGACATCCGGCAGATCAAGCTCATCGGGCTAGGTCTCGCGGTCGCCGTGTTCGTCGACGCCACCCTCGTGCGGATGGTGCTGGTTCCCTCGACGATGGAGCTGCTGGGGAACGCCAACTGGTGGCTTCCCGGCTGGCTGGCGCGGCTGCTCCCGAAGGTTCATGTGGAGCGAGAGGTCGCGGCGGACGCCCCGGCGATGGAAGAGCAGCTCGGACGGACGCGGTAGGCCGACACGACGTTGACCGCATGAATGCATAATCCGTCGATGTCCGACTTGCAGAAGCTGCTCCAAAGGACGGCCGAGCGGATCGGCGACTACCGCGAGCGCGCCGATCGTCTTCCCGTAGCTCCGTCGCTTGATGTCCGTCGCGTTCGCGAACAGTTGGGTGGCCCGTTGCCCGACGAAGGTCTCGACGCTTCCGCGGTCGTCGATGAGCTCGCCGCGGCGGTCGAGCCTGCATTGGTGACCTCCGTCGGTCCGCGCTATTTCGGCTACGTCATCGGCGGCTCGCTCGACGCGGCGATGGCCGCCGACCTCCTCGCGGCGGGGTGGGATCAGGTCGCCTTCAACGCCACGACATCGCCGGCGGCAGCCATCGTCGAGGAGGTTGTCGGCGAATGGCTGAAGAGCGCGTTCGGACTTCCCTCGCACGCATCGTTCGGGTTGGTCACGGGGGCGCAGGGCGCCAACACCGTTGCCCTCGCGGCCGGCCGCCACCGCGTGCTCGCTCGGGTTGGTTGGGACGTTGAAACAGACGGTCTCGTCGGTGCACCGGCCATTCGGATCATCGCAAGCGAGGAACGCCACGCAACGATCGACCGTGCCCTTCGGCTTCTCGGGATCGGGGTCGCGGCCATCGAACCGGTGAAGACCGATGCCAACGGTGC
>CALGFI010000253.1 GCA_937881155.1 uncultured bacterium
ACACGCGATCCATCAGCTGCTCCCGTGTGAACACCACGCCGGGGTCGCGTGCGAGAGTGAGAAGGATCTCGAACTCGAGGGGCGTGAGCAGTACCTCCGTGCCGTCCACATACACCCGGCGCCGCGCGGCGTCGATCGAGAGCGCCCCGAGGCGAAGCGTCTCACCCGAAGTCGCCTGCGCCACGCGCTCCGATCGCCGAAGAATGGCGCGCACGCGGACGGCGAGCTCCCGCAGACTGAACGGCTTGGTGAGGTAGTCGTCGGCTCCGACGGCGAAGCCAGCGACCTTGTCGGCCTCTTCCGTCCGCGCGGTGAGCATCAGTACGGGAACCCAACGGTCGCGCTGCAGCCGCTTGCAGACCTCGAGCCCGTCCATGCCCGGAAGCATCAGGTCGAGCACCACGAGGTCGGGTGACTCTCGTTCCGCCGCGTCGAGCGCCTGAGCGCCGTCGGCCGCGACCACGACCCGGTATCCCTCACTCTCGAGGCGGGCGCGAACGGCCTCCGCGATCGCCTCCTCGTCGTCGACGACCAGGACGGTTTGGGGGGTCACGTTCGGAATCGTATCCGCGCGCCATGGGGAGCCCGTGGGAGCGTTGTTGAGAAATCGTGACGGCGCGATGCCGCGTGCTCAGACCGGAGGCTTCACGATGTCGACGTACACGACGGCGATCGTGAACACGATGAGGAACGCCGCGACGGCGGCGGACACCGGGACGACCTTGCGCATGTCGACCGGCCTGCCGAGGAGCTTCTCGACGACGAGAAGCGCGAGATGGCCACCGTCGAACGGAGGCAACGGCAGCAGGTTCAGTACGCCGACGAACACGTTCACGATGGCGAACAGGAACAAGATGTCGCCGAAACGCCCTTCGGACGCGAGGCTGCCCGCGAACCGCCCCACGCCGACGACGCTCGACACGTCCTCGTTCCGCCTCGGAGCGTCGGTGAACGCGAGCTCGAACACGCGGCCGACCCCCTCCGGTCCGAAGATGCGTCCGACGTTCTTGATCGTGCCGACGGCATGCTCTCCAACGAGGTCCGCACCCTTCGAGAGCGCGCCGATCGGCCCAGCCGTCTCGCGCCTGCCCTCGCCGAGCTGCACGCCGATCCGCGCGACCTCCTCGCCGTCCACTTGGGCAGGCACCGGCACGATGTCCACCGTGAACCGCTCGCCGTCGCGCTCGAACGTGAACGCGAGGGGCTCGCCGACGTGTTCCTGCGTGCGCGCGAGGACCTCGTCGGTTGAGGGGTCGTCGACGCCGTCGACGGCGACCACGCGGTCGCCGGCGCGAACGCCCGCCTCGACGGCGGGCGACGTCTGTCCCTCAAGTCGTCGTTCGACCGCGATGATCTGCGGGCTGTTCCTGGTCGGCTGGCCGACGAAGCCGAGCCACAGCGCAAAGCAGGCGATCGCGAGGACGAAGTGCGTCGCCGGTCCCGCCACGATCACCAGGGCTCGCTGCCACTTCGGTTTCGCCCCGTACGTTCGGGGAAGATCCTCTGGAGCGATTGTCTCGTATGGGCTCATCCCCGCGATCTTCACGTAGCCCCCCGCGGGGATCCATTTGAATCCGAACTCCGTGTCGCCTCGCATCGTCGACCAGATCTTGGGACCGAACCCGATGAAGAACTCGTTCACCTTGATCCCGAACGCGCGCGCCACTGCGAAGTGCGCGGCCTCGTGGATGACGATGACGATGACCAGCGCAACGAAGAACGAGACCTGGCCGAGCGCGCCCACGGCTGGGCCTTACCGCGGCGCCTCGATGATCTCGGCGGCGCGCTTGCGCGCCCAGGCGTCGGCGCGCTCGAGGTTCACCACGGACACCACCGACGACGGCGCCTGGTGCTCGTCGACGACCGCCTGCGCGATCTCGACGATGCGGGTGAGCGGGATCTTCCCCTCCAGGAACCCCATGACGGCCACCTCGTTCGCGGCGCTCATCACCGCGGGGAACGTCAGGCCGAGCTCGCCCACGCGGTACGCGAGGTCGATCGCCTGGAATGCCTCGCGATCGACGGGTTCGAAGGTGAGCGTGCTGTCGACGAGCGGAACCGAGCCGACGCCGGTCGGCAGCCGCTCCGGCCACGCGAGCGCGTGCTGGATCGGAAGACGCATGTCCGGCAACGAGAACTGCGCCTGCATCGACCCGTCTCGGAATTCGACCAGCGCGTGGATGAGGCCTTGGGGGTGGATCACCACATGGATCTGCGAGTAGTCGAGGCGGAACAGGTAGTGCGCCTCGATCACCTCGAGGCCCTTGTTCATGAGCGTCGCCGAGTCGATCGTGATCTTCGGGCCCATCTGCCACACGGGGTGCGCGAGGGCCTCCTTTACCGACGCCTTCGCGAGCTCCGTGCCGGTCCACCCGCGGAACGGACCGCCCGAGCCGGTCAGGATCACGCGCTTGATGTCCTCGCGCCGCTCGCCGCGCAGGGACTGCGCGAGTGCGGCGTGTTCGGAATCGACCGGGATCAGCCGCTCGGGCTCGCCCTTGATGAGGTCCAAGACGAGCTCGCCGCCGATGACCAGGCTCTCCTTGTTCGCGAGCAGGAGCGTTTTGCCCGCCTGAAGCGTAGCGAGTGTCGGCCCCAGCCCGGCCGCGCCGACGAGCGCGTTGAGGACCATGTCCGCCTCCGCGTCGCGCGCCAGCGTCTCGGCGGCGTTCGGGCCCACATGGACCTCCACGCCACGGATGCCTGCGAGCCGCTCTCGCAGATCCGAGGCGGCCTCCTCGTCCGCGATGGCCACGTGCGGCGGCAGGAACTCGCGGATCTGACCGACGAGGAGTTCATGGTTGGTTCCCGCCGACAGTCCAACCACGCGGAATCGGTCGGGGTTCCGCCTGACGACGTCGAGCGCCTGTGTGCCGATCGACCCCGTCGACCCGAGGATGATGAGCGTGCGCACGGACTCAAGAGTACCCTGGAGCGGCTGGATTCACGGGAACCGATTCACGGGGGTGCGGGGGTAGCGCAGTGAGCGAAGCGAACGGCCTGCGGCCCCGGGCCAAAGCGCTGCGAGCGTTACAGCAGGACGCGCAGATACATGAACGCCGCGGGCGCCACGAACAGCAGCGCGTCGATGCGGTCGAGCACGCCGCCGTGACCCGGAAGCACGCCGCCCATGTCCTTGAGGTCGAGGTCCCGCTTCAACAGCGATTCGGCGAGGTCGCCGAGCGGCGCGAAGAAACTGACGACGACGGCGAGACCGACCGAGGCCGGGATCGTGTCCAGCAGCCCCACCGCCGGCGCGACGGCTCCGATCGCGATGGCCGCAACGACGAAGGTGGCGCCGATCGCCCCCTCCCACGACTTCTTGGGACTGATGTTGGGCGCGAGCGGGCGGCTTCCCCACCACGTTCCGACGACGAACGCGGCGATGTCGTACGCCACGGTGAGCCCGATGATCGAGAGCGCCAAGGCTCGTCCGTCCGCGAGCCGCAGAACCGCGAGCGCGTACCCCGCTAGGAGCGGAATGTACGCGACGCCGAGGAGCGTCAGCCCGATGTTCGACACGACGTTGCGACGATGCGGCGGCGGCACCGTCATGTACCAGAGGAACGTCGCGACGACCGTGAGCGCCAGGACGACCAGCATCGCCGCCTCGCCCCGGTAGTACGCAGCGCCGAGCATGAGCCCACCCGCCGCGAGACCGAGCGCGGTTGCGGGTTGGTAGTGACGCTTCTGCAACGCGAAGTAGAACTCGCCCTGCGCGAGCAGAACCAGGATGCTTGCTACCACCGCGAACGGCCCCGGCCCGATCGCGATGGCGCCGAGCGCGAGAGCGGTGAGTACCAGTCCGGTGAGGAACGCCATCGGCACGTCGCGTCCGGCGCTGACGCGCTCGGTATCGGCGCCAACCTCGAGCGCAGTCGGTTCCTGCCAGCTTGGACCGCCGAGTCCCTCTGAACCGAGTCGCACGGTGCGCGAAGCCTCGACTCGAGCCGGTTCGACCTCTTCGTCCTCCTCGTCCCCGAGGAGCGCCGCGATCTGGACCTCCTCCGTCGCGCCGCCGGACGGCGCGTCGACATTCACCTCGTCGCGGACCGATGCGGCGAATCGGTCCGCGGCGGCCTCGACCGACTCGAGGTCGGGCGCGCGGTCCGTGGCGGCGCTCGGTTCGTCGAGCTCGGCGACGACCGGTTCGTCGTCGTTCTCGTCGGGGCCCGGGAGGTCGACGTATGCGCCGGGCGCCCGTGACAACGCCTCCCGGGTGATCCCCTCGTCCTCGTCCGCCTCGGACTCGAGCAGGTACGCGGAGACCCCGTCCGCGTCGTCATTCGGCTCGTCGCGCTCGGTGTCGGTCGAAGACGACGCGAACACGTCTTCCTGACCGACCGACGACGTCTCGGTTTCGTCCTCGTCGACGTCCTCGATGCGGAGCGGCGGATCGGCTTCAGATCCGGCCGTTTCCTCCGAGCGCGGAGCCGCGCGCGATCCGGTCTCCGCCGACCGATCGTCGGTCGACTCGGGCCAGTCGACGTCTTGAATCGGCGCGAAGAACTTGTCCAGGTCCTCGAAGAGCTGTTCGCCTTGGCCCCGCTCCTCGTCCTCCGGCACTAGATCTCCTTCAGCTCGCGGTCCTTGTGCGCGACGACCTCGTCGATCTCGGCCACGTGCTTGTCGGTGACCTTTTGGAGCTCCTTCTCCGAGCGGACCAGGTCATCTTGGGAGATGCCGCCTTCGCGCTCAAGCCCTTCGAGCTCCTCCTTGGAGTGCCGGCGGATGTTCCGGACGGCAACCCTGCCCTCCTCGCCGCGGTGGTGGACCAGCTTGACGAGGTCCTTGCGGCGCACGTCGCTCGACAGGATGGCCTTCTCCATGGCGGCGATCGCGTTCCGGTCGTACGGCGTGATGACGAGGGTCCGAGGTTCGGGAACGCTGAACGACGCGAGCTGCTGGATCGGCACCTGCGTCCCGTAATAGTCCACGACGATCCGCGAGAGCAAGGCAGGCGTCGCTCGTCCCGTCCGGATCCCGGCCAACTCGTCTTTGAGCACCGAGATGGCCTTGTCCATCTTGTCGGTTGCGTCCTTGAGCGCCGAGTCGACGGTCACGCCGCACCACCGTGGACGAGTGTTCCGATCGGTTCGCCCGCGACGGCGCGCCGGATATTGCTCTCCGTGCGGAAGTCAAAGACGATGATCGGCAGCTTGTTCTCCATACAGAGGGTGATCGCGGTGGCGTCCATCACCTGGTAGCCCTCGCGGAGCACGTCGAGGTACTCGATCGAGTCGAACCGCTTGGCGTTCGGATCGACGTGCGGATCAGCCGTGTAGACACCATCGACCTTCGTGCCCTTCAACAGCGCCTGTGCGCCGATCTCGAGCGCTCGCTGCGCGGCCGTCGTGTCGGTCGAGAAGTACGGCACGCCGATGCCCGCGGCGAAGATGACCACTCGGCCCTTCTCGAGGTGCCGCGTCGCGCGGAGCGGGATGTAGGGCTCTGCGATCTGCGCCATGTGGATCGCCGTCTGTACTCGCGTCGCGACGTGGACCTTCTCGAGTGCGTCCTGCAGCGCGAGTGCGTTCATGACCGTCGCCAGCATGCCCATGTAGTCGGCACGGGAGCGGTCGATGTCGGGCGCCTGGCGCCCGCGGAAGATGTTGCCGCCGCCGACGACCACCGCGCACTGGACTCCGATGTCGACGACGTCGGCGAGCTCATGGGCGAGCATCCCGGTCGCAGCGGTCGAGATGCCGTACCCGGTGTCGGCGGGAGCGAACGCGTCCCCGGAGAGCTTCAGCAGAACGCGGCGGTACATCGGCCGGGCGGCGTTCTCGACGTGAGGACCCTCCGACACTGATCTCCCCTCAGCCCGCATCCTCGCCGAGCCTGTACCGGACGAAGCGGCGCACGGCCACCTTCTCGCCGACCTTGGTCGAGACCTCGTCGAGGAGCTGCTGGATCGTGCGGCTGTCGTCCTTTACGAACTTCTGGTCGAGCAGGACAGTCTGCTCGTAGAAGGACTTCATCTTGCCTTCGACGATGTTCGCCAACACGTGGTCCGGCTTTCCGGTCTCCTTCGCCTGCACCTCGTAGACGTGACGCTCGCCGTCGGCGACGGCGGACGGAACGTCGTCACGCGTGAGGTACTGAGGCGCGAGCGGGCTCGCGACGTGCAGCGCGATGTCCTTGGCGAGCTGCTTGAAGTCGTCGGTATTGGCGACGAAGTCGGTCTCGCAGTTGACCTCGACGAGTGAGCCCACTGTGTTGTTGAAGTGGATGTACGACTCGATCCGCCCCTGGTTGGCGGCGCGGCCGGCACGCTTGCCGATCGAGGCCAGGCCCCGTTCGCGGAGAAGCACCATGGCTTTGTCGACGTCGCCGTCCGCGTCCTGCAAGGCGCGCTTGGCGTCCATCATCCCCGCGCTGGTCATGTCCCGGAGCTGCTTGACGAGCGCCGCGGGAATATCGGCCATCAGTCGGTCGCCTCGGTCGTCGCGGCCTGCATGGCGGGGGTAGCGGGCTCGGGCTCCGGCTCGATCTCCGGGCCGGTGGCGCGGGTGACGACGGCCTCACGCCCGATCTGCCGGCCTTCGGCGAGCGCGTCGGCGACGATCCTCGTGACGAGGGCGACCGAACGGATGGCGTCGTCGTTGCCGGGGATCACGAAATCGACCTCGTCGGGGTCGCAGTTCGTGTCGACGATGGCGATGACGGGCACGCCGAGCTTGCGCGCCTCGTTCACGGCGATGTGCTCCTTCTTGGTGTCGATGACGAAGACGGCGTCGGGAAGACGCTCCAGGCTCTGCATCCCGCCCAGGTTCCGCTCGAGCTTCTCTTTCTCGTGCCGGAGTCTGATGGCCTCCTTCTTCGGCAGGTAGTCGAAGGCGCCGGTCCGCTCCATCTCGCGCAGCTCGCGCAGTCGGAGCAGTCGGCGCGAGACCGTCTGGAAGTTCGTGAGCATGCCGCCGAGCCACCGGGTCGTGACGTACGGCATGCCGACGCGCGTGGCGCTCTCCGCGATGACCTCTTGCGCCTGCTTCTTCGTCCCGACGAACAGCACGACGCCGTTCCGCCGGCCGATGTCGCGGACGAATCCGTACGCCTCCTCGAGGCCCGACAGGGTCTTCTCGAGGTCGACGATGTAGATGCCGGAGCGTTCCCCGTACAGGTAGCGGCCCATCTTCGGGTTCCAGCGTCTCGTCTGGTGCCCGAAGTGAACGCCCGCCTCGAGGAGCTCCCGTCTGGTGACGACGGGCACGATGTTCCTCCTTCTGGTTGCATCCTCCGCCCGGATCTGCCCGCCGCGGCCCGTTGCCGGGACCCCGCGAG
>CALGFI010000254.1 GCA_937881155.1 uncultured bacterium
AAGTACGGCACCACGCCCTCCCCTTCGGGCGACTCGGTGGGTTGCCCATCCGCCGCGTTGATCCCGATGATCGAGAACTCGAACCCGGGGTCCACGGCCAAGATGTCCTCGCCGGCACGAAGCGCGAGCGCGACCGCGGCCGCGACTGCCGCCTCGGCCTCGATCGGCTTGTAGACGCTCATCGTCTGCTTGCCGAGCAGGATGTTCTGCATCCCAACCGCGGTGGCGTCCTGTCCGCTGACCGGCACGGGGCCTACGCCCGCGCCCTCGAGGGCGTTGATCGCCGACGCGGCCAGCCCGTCGTTGGCAGCGAACACGGCATCGACGTCGTTGTTCTCGTCGACGAGGATCTGCTCCATGATCGTCTGGGCTTCCGCGTTGTCCCAGCCGGGAACGTGCTGGTCGGCGGCCAGTTCCCAGTCGCCCGCCTCCACGTGCTCTTGCACAACGGCGTCGTACCCCTGCTTGAACAGGAAGGAGTTGTTGTCCTCCTCGCCGCCGTTCAGCTCGACGACGCGCGGGACGTCGACCGGAAGCGCCTCGATCGCCGGCTCCAGAACCTCGGCCATCGTCGCGCCGACCTGGACGTTGTCGAAGCTCACGTAGGCCGCGCCGCCGGCGCCTCCGGTGTTGAACCGGTCGTACTCCACTACGTCGACGCCCGCCTCGTTCGCCTGGTCGATGATCGCGGCGCCCGAGCCGGTATCGAGGCTCGTAAGGACGATGACGCTCGCCCCATCGGCGATCGCCTGCTCAGCCTGCGACTGCTGCGTTGCGGCGTCGCCTTCCGCGTTCACGACCGTGAAGTCCTCGCCGTCGGCGAGCCCCTCGTCGCTGAAGAACTGACCGAAGAAGCGCCGGTCGTCCTCCTCCCAGCGTGTCGAGGACTCGGTGTCGGGAAGCAGCACCCAGATGCTTCCCTCGCCCCCGCCGTCACCGCCGTCTCCTCCGTCACCGCCGTCCTCGCCGCACGCAGCTGCGACCAGACCGACGACGGCCACGACCACGAGCCATGACCGGATGCCACGAGTCCTCATGCGCACCTCCCGTGCCTGCCGCCCGACGGCGCAAGCCACTCCCACTCCAGTCGGTCGGAGCGGCCGAGCGTACGCCGCGCTCGGTAGTGGGCGCAACCCAGCACGAGCGCGGGACACCCCGTACTCATGGCCCCAGGTCCGAGGACCGATACCTCCGGACGACCAGGCGGCTACGGTGAAACCGTTCGGATTCCGCCGCCCGGCGCCGAACGCGACTCGCCCCATTCCTCGGGGGTGAGGAGCACGTCACGCGCCTTCGACCCGAGCGACGGTCCAACGATCCCCCGCTCCTCGAGCAGGTCCATGAGCCGGCCCGCGCGCGCGAACCCGACCTTGAGCTTGCGCTGCAGCATCGATGTCGAACCGAGCTGCGAGCGGATCACCAGCTCGGCCGCCTGCTCGAGCAGCTCGTCGTCGCCGCCGAGCCCCCCGTCGTCGGCGTCGTCGGACGCCGCCGGCTTGGCCAGTCCCTCGACGCTCACCGCGTACTCGGCCGGGCGCTGTGCCCGGATCCACTCGGAGATCGCGCCGATCTCCTTCTCCGTCACCCAGGCGGCCTGGAGGCGCGTCGGTTTCGACACGTTCGACGGCGCGAACAGCAGGTCGCCGTGGCCGACGAGCTTCTCGGCGCCGTTCATGTCCAGGATCACGCGCGAGTCGGCCTGCGACGACGTCATGAGCGCGATGCGGCTCGGGATGTTCGCCTTGATCAAACCGGTCACCACGTCGACGCTCGGGCGCTGGGTGGCCACCACGAGATGGATCCCGACCGCCCGCGCCATCTGTGCGATCCGGCAGATCGCATCCTCGACGTCGCGAGGAGCGACCATCATCAGGTCGGCGAGTTCGTCGATCACCACGAGGAGGTAGGGGAACTCGGTGACGCGGTCGTCCTGGCCCGGCGGGATTCGGAGCGTTCCCTCGGCGAGGCCCGCGCGGTAGCCGTCGAAGTCGCGTACGCCGACCATCGCCAGCACCTCGTACCGCAACTCCATCTCGCGAACGACCCACGACAGCGCCTCGGCTGCGCGCTTGGGGTGCACGATCACCGGCACGAGCAGGTGCGGCAGGTCCGCGAAGTGGATGAGCTCGACGCGCTTGGGGTCGACGAGCACGAGCTTCACGTCGTCGGGCGACGCGCGCATCAGCACCGACGTGATGAACGAGTTGATGAGGCTCGACTTGCCCGCGCCGGTGGCGCCGGCGATCAGCAGGTGCGGCATGGACGTGAGGTTCACCAGCTGCGCGCGCCCGTGCACGTCCTTGCCGAGCGCGACCGAGAGCGGGTGCGTGTCGTCTTGCGCGGCGCGCGAGCGCAGAACGTCGCCGAGCATCACGAAGTCGCGAACGCGGTTGGGCACCTCGACGCCGATCGCCGACCTGCCCGGGATCGGCGCGATGATGCGCACGTCGGGCGTGGCCAGCGCGTACGCGATGTCGTCGGCCAGGCCGAGGACCTTGTTGACCTTCGTGCCGGCCTCGATCTCGACCTCGAACAGCGTGACGGTCGGCCCGCGATGCGCCGCGGTGACGTGCGCCGGCACGCCGAACGTATGGAACGTGCGCTCGAGCGCCTCGGTCATGTGCGCCTCGTCCCGATCGCTCCCGGTCGAGGGCGGTGACGTACGAAGGAGCTCGAGGGACGGCAGCTCGTATCGGCCGCCGGACGGCTTCACGCGGGCGATCTCGGGGACGTCGATCGGGGCGGGCGCGGGCCGTTCCTCCTCCTCGATCGGCGGCTCATCGAGGAGCTCGACGATCGGCACCTCGGTGTTGATCACCGGGCCGTCGCGGCGTTTGGCGATCTGGGGCACGGGGTCAGTCTCCACGTCCTCGTCCTCGTCGCGTTCGAACGTGAACGCCTCGCGCACGCGGTTCCACACGGCCGCCAGCGGCGTTCCGGTGAAGATCACCAGGCCGAGAACGATCCCCCCGATCCACACGATCGAGACGCCGACCTTCGACACGAGCTTGCCGAGCGGCCACGCCGCGAACGCGCCGATCACCCCGGCCGCGTCGCGCAGCTTCTCGTAGCCGGCGAACGGCCTGGGGTTTCCCGACGCGAGCGAGATCAACGCGAGCACGCCGAGGAACGCGAGGGCGAACCCGATGAGCATCCTGACCCGGTCGTCGGACGTGCCTGCGCGGAGCAGGAGCGCCCCCCAGTACAGCGCGAGTACGGGGAAGGCGATCGCCGCCGATCCGATCGTCGCGTGGAGCACCCATTCGAGCGCGGTCCCGACCGGCCCGGCCGCGTCGAACCACAGGCCGAGCACGGTGAGCAGCGCGAGCACGACGAGGCCGATCCCGAGCGCGTCTCGGGCCCACGGTGCGAGGTGCTGACGAACCGGCGTGCGTGCGCGGGCCCGGCTCGCGGCTGCGCCGCGAGCCCTTGTCTTGGACGCCAACTACACCTCCAGGATGACGGGCAAGATCACGGGCTTTCGCTGGGTGACGTCGTAGAAGTACTTCGCCAGCGCCCGGCGTACGTTCTGCTCCAGAACGCCCCGGTCCACGACCTCGGCCTCGGCGGACTCCCGCAGGGAAAGCATGACGCGTTCGCGCGCCTCTTCAAGGATGTCGCCCCACGCCTCGTCGAACACGAACCCCCGGTTCACGATGTCGGGGCCGGCGACGAGCTGCCCGTGGTGGGCGTCGATGGCGATGACGACAACGACGACGCCCTCGGAGGAGAGCTTCCGGCGATCTCTGAGGACCACCTGGCCGACGTCGCCGATGCCGAGGCCGTCCACGAAGGTCATCCCGGCCGGGACTCGGCCCGCGAGCTGGACCTTCTCCCCCACCTCGACCACGTCGCCGTCCTCGCAGATCAGGACGTGGTCTGCGGGTATGCCGACCTCGGTCGCGATCTTCGCGTGATGCGCGAGCTGCCGGCGTTCGCCGTGGATGGGGACGAACCAGCGGGGCCGAACCAGCGAGAGCATCAGGCGCAGCTCCTCGACCGCGGCGTGGCCGCTGGCGTGCACGGGATACGCCGGCAGGTGGAACACGTCCGCGCCCGTTCGGTACAGACCGTCGATGACCCGGTGGATCGCCGGCTCGTTCCCCGGGATCAGGCTGCTCGAGAGCACCACCGTGTCGCCCTCGCGGAGCTTGACCCACTTGTGCTCTCGCGCCGCCATCAACGAGAGCGCGGAGAGGGGCTCACCCTGCGAGCCGGTAGAGATCACGACGACGCGCGACGGATCGAACTCGTCGAGCTGTTCGATGAGGATCACGTCCTGCTCCGGCGCATGCAGCAGCCCGAGCTCTCGCGCGGCGTCGACGCTCTGGTGCATCGAACGGCCGAGGAACGCGACGACGCGCTCGTCCGCGCGTGCGGCGTTCACCACCTGTTGGATCCGGTGGATGTGGCTGCTGAAGCAGGCCACGACGACCAGCTGCGGCGCGCGGGCGATGATGTCTTGAAGGACGGGCCCGACGCTTCGCTCGCTCGAGGTATACCCGGCCTCCTCTGAGTTCGTGGAGTCCGACAGCAGCAGGTGGACGCCGCGGCCGGCCTCCTCCGCGAGTGCGTGCAGGTCGGTCGGTCGCCCGTCCAGTGGCGTCTGATCGATCTTGAAATCGCCGGTGTGCAGGATCGAGCCAAACGGCGTGTCGATCACGACGGCCATCCCGTCTGGGATCGAGTGCGTTACCCGGAGGAACCGCATCGAGAACGGTCCCGCCGTCGCGGCCTCCCCCGGCGTCACCTGCCGGAGCTCGGCACGGTCGCGCACCTCGTGCTCCTCGAGCTTGCGCTCGAGCAGCGCCAGCGTGAACGGCGTCCCGTAGACCGGCAGCTGCCGTTCCGTCTCGCGCAGCAGGTACGGGAGGGAGCCGATGTGGTCCTCGTGCCCGTGCGTGAGCACGACGGCCTCGACGTCGTCCATCCGTTCGCGGACGTACTCGAAATCGGGAAGGACGAGATCGACGCCGGGCATCTCTGCGTGCGGGAACGACAGGCCGACGTCGACGATCAAGATGCGCCCGCTGAGCTCGACGCAAGCCATGTTCCGGCCGACCTCGCCGACACCGCCGAGGAAGACGACGCGCGCCGATGCCTCAAGTGGCGCGCCTACCGCCTCGCTGCTCGAGGCCCGCAGTCCCTGGTTCGGCTCAGAGGAGCGCTGCATCCACCAATGCCTTGCGGATGCGCTCGCGCTCGTCGCTGGTCGCGGGCACGAGCGGCAACCGCGGCGGACCGACGGGGCGCCCGACGAGTGCGAGCGCCGTCTTCACCGGGATCGGGTTGCTCGTGATGAACAGTGCGTTGAACAACGGCGTGAGCTCCTCGTGGATCTTCCGCGCGCCCGTGATGTCACCGGCGAAGATCAGGTCGCACATCTGCCGGATGCGGTCGCCGACCAAGTGTGCCGCGACCGAGACGATCCCCACACCGCCGAGGCACAGGTACCCGAACGTCGCCCAGTCGTCGCCCGAGTACACCTCGAAATCGGGCGGCGCCTCGCTGATCAGCTTGGAGATCGCCTGGAAGTCGCCGGTCGAGTCCTTGACGCCGACGATGTTGGGGACCTCGGCCATCTTGAGCAGCGTGTCGTGCTCGATGCGGATCCCGGTTCGTCCGGGGATGTTGTACGCGACGACGGGGACGTCGACCGCGTTCGCCACCCGCTTGAAGTGCTCAAGCAGCCCTCGTTGCGGCGGCCGGTTGTAGTACGGCGTGACGAGCAGCAGCCCGTCGGCGCCGAGCCGCTCGGCCTCGCGCGAGAGCTCGAGCGTCTCGGCCGTGTCGTACGTCCCGGTTCCGGCGACGACCTTGCCCTTGCCCTTGGCGGTCTCGATCACCGCGCGGAAAAGGTCGAGTTTCTCCTTGTGTGTGAGCGTGGGCGATTCGCCGGTCGAGCCGGCGACGACGATCGAGTCCGAGCCGTGCTCGTACAGATGCGCTGCAAGCGCGCTCGCGGCGTCGAGGTCGAGCGAGTGATCGTCGCGAAAAGGCGTGACCATGGCGGTGACGACCGCCCCGAACCTACCGGCCATGCGTGCCTCCTGAGGTCGGGTTCACCGGGGCTATCCTAGCCGCGTGCCGCGCATCTACACGAAGACGGGCGACGACGGCACGACTGGGCTCCTGTACGGCGGACGGGTCTCCAAATCGGACGTCGCAACGGACGCGTACGGGACGGTGGACGAGGCGGTCGCGGCGATCGGGCTCGCCCGCGCGCTGAGCGGAGACGAAGAGCTTCGCGAGGAACTCCTCGCGCGGCAACGTGAGCTGTTCGTCGTCGGCGCCGATCTCGCGACGAACCCAGACGAGCGCCACCGGCTGGAACCGGACGTCTCGCTCGTTACGGACGAGATGGTGGAACGACTCGAGACGTCGATCGACGAGCATGTTCGGACGCATCCGCTGCCGAACGCGTTCGTCGTGCCCGGCGCGAACCCGGTCTCCGCTTCGCTCGACGTCGCGCGCGCGGTCGTTCGCCGTGCCGAGCGCCGCGTCGTCGAGTGGCGAGGCGCGGGGGGTGCGGGGGCGCAAGAAGCGAGCCATCAGGCGAGCGTTCGCCCCCGCGAAGAGGGGGGTGGCGTGAACGACGCTGTGGTGCGCTACCTCAACCGGCTTTCGGACCTTCTGTTCGTGCTCGCGCGGATCTCGGCCGGGGAGGCCGAACCGAAGAGCCGCTGACGCTACGCGGTTCGAACGGACGCGCCGTAGTTGTCGCTGCCGAACAACAGGATGAGAAGGCCGATGTTCCGGACCTCGACCCCCTCGAACGCGACGTCGAACGTGACGGTCTCCCCCGCGGGGATCGGCGCCGGATCGGCGACGTCGCCGGAGATCTCGGTTCCGTCGCGCGCGTCGAGGATGTAGAAGTCGGGTCGCGGCAGCTCGCGATCGGTGCCGTTCTCGACCTCCATCGTGCCCTCGTTCCCGTCGATCGTGATCGTGACGTGGAGGCCGGCGTTGACGTACTCGTACGTGCCCGCGGTCGCGGATCCTGACTCGACCGGCGTCGGTCCATCGTTCGTCACGCCGGTTCCGCCGGTCGGTTCACCGGTTGCACCGTTCCGGTTGGAGCCGCCGTCGTCGCCCGTACATGCGGACAGCAGCAACGCGATGCAGAAGGCGAACGCGATGGAACGACGGATAGGCTTCACGGGTCGCGGCATGCTACACGACGCCATAGGGAGATCAGCGTGCAGCGGGTAGCACGATGAGCCAAGCTACGGTTGCGTTGACGCCGGACCGACGATGAGGACGCTCGAGATCCGTCGCCACGCGAAACGAGATCCGGCTGCTGACCGGCTGTCCGAAGCGGGTCGCGCACAGGCCGAGGACGTCGGCCGGTCGCTCCAGCACTCGTACGACGTCATCTTCGTTTCGCCGGCACAGCGTGCCGCCGAGACCGCGGCGTGGATGCTTCGAGGCAAGGGCGCGCAGCTGCCGCCGCATGCGGTCATTCCGGGGCTCGCGGCGCGCGACAACGACGGTTCGCCTCTGGCGATGGGCGGAGTGCTGTCTGCGCTCGTCGACGCGGTTCCCGAGGGCGGTCGCGGGCTCGCCATCTCCCATATGCCGCTGATCGAACGAGGCGTTCTCGGCCTGCTCGCGCGTGACATCGAACCGCTCCGCGAGTGCGAGGGCGTCGTGCTGACGAAGCGAGACGATGAGTCGGCCGTGGAACTGGAAGGAGAGCTTCGCCTGCGGTAGCTCAGAAGTGGAGCATCGCCCACGGTGTGGGGTCCCACGTGAACATCGCGTCCGCCGTCCCGATCGCACCCGCCCGCTCCTCGCTCACGCGCCCGGCGCGATGCAGCTGCGAGAAGGTGGATCCTCCGAGGTACACGGCGGCGAGCTCGTTCGTCGTCAGGAGCAGGTCAGCGTCGTCCTCGGTCTGTTCGCACGTTGCGCCTTCAGCACCGGAGTCTAGGGCGTAGCGCCCCTCGTTCCACGGGCAGAACGCGTCGCGCACGTCGAAGACGACACGCCCCTCGCGCGGATAGCGGCGGGAGGACAGCGCGCGAGAGATGTCGAGGAACCGAAGCCGCAGCGCATCCCTGAGGCGGAGGTTCAGCCTGCGCGGCTCACGAAGCAGGTGCAGTAGCGGCTCGTCGGCAGGAAGGCTCCACGCCGTGAGCTTCGACACCAGATCGAGATCCAGGACGAACCGCCACATCTGCGCGTAGGCCGACGGGTTCAGCGCGTCGAGCGCGTAGAGCTCCACCTCGTTCTGCGGCACCCCGCTCCAGTTGTGCTTGATCGTGTACACGGCGACGCCGTCGACGTCTTTGCCGGTTTCATGGAACGCGAAGAAGAACTTGCGCTCCTCGCCGAAGTGCTTCTCGGCGAACTCGTAGTCGAACCAATTCGGCTCCATCCTCATCGCACCCGGCCGCGTCAGCCGTGACTCGTCGAACATCGATAGGTACCGATCCTTCGCCGCGTCGCGTTCGAGCAGCCGGACGCGGCCGTCGCCCTCGGAGCCGGGGACGAACGCGCTCCTCGACGTCTCGATGTCGACGGACGCCTCGAACGTCGCGAGGCCGTACCCGAAGCGCCCGTAGATGCCGCCTTCCGATGCGAACAGCGCCGCGATGGCACATCCCTCGTCGCGGATGTCGTCGAGCTGACGGCGCATCAGCGCCGTGTTGACGCCTCGGCGGCGGTGCGTCGGAACGACGCCGACGCCGGTGATGCCGACCGTCGGGATCGTTCCGCCCGGCACGGTCATCTCGAACACGACGGAGGAGGCGCACCCGACGATGTCGTCTCCGTCGAACGCAGCGAGACAGCGCGCCGGGTCGATGACCTTGCGTTCGTTGTGAACGTCTTCCGGACGGACGTGACCGCCGAACGCGCTCTCGATGGCGCGCATCCACGTCTCGAACTCGTCCTCGGCGATCGTGCGGATCTCGACGTCCATGGCGGACGTGAGCTTACGAGCCGGGCAACCCGTCGAACAGGCCGGTCAGCGCCGGACCTCCAGAGTGTGACTCGGGGAACCCGACGACGAACGCCTCGGTGGCCAGGATCTCGGGCCACACCTCGAACGGGACGTCCTGCAGCTCGGCCTGCGTCCGGTGCGCCCGGAGCGCCTCGAGCTTCCGGTCGTACACGTTCGAGCAGTCGACGATCATCCCGACCGACTCGTCGGGCACGCCGCGAGGCTGGAACGGCTGCGTCGAGTCGATCGCGGGCAAGCCGCGCACGCGCAGCAACTCGTTGAATCGGTCGAGCCGCGACTGCGGGAAGCAGATGTGCAGAAGTCGGTGAAAGCCGTCGGCGCCGGCGGCGCGGGCGGAATGGAACGCGGCCGTCGTCGCGGCGCCGACGGCGACGTGATCCGCGTGCCCGGTGATCCCGTCCGGGCCGAACGTCACGACGACATCGGGCGCGGCGCGCTGAAGCAGGTCCAGGTACACGGCGACGAGCGACTCTTGCGCGACGTCGGCGACGCCTCCGTCCGGATAGCGCAGGAAGTGGATCTCGGGCTCCAGGCCGAGGGCAGCCCATGACGCGCGATCCTCGGCTTCTCGGACGGTGCCGAGCGTCTCTCGCGTCGCAAGGATCGGGTCGGCGATCTGCCCCGCGTCACCGCTCGTCGTCATGACCAGCGTGACTTCGACGTCGTCTCCGGCGATCGATGCGAGCGAACCCGACACGCCGTAGGTGTCGTCGTTCGGGTGCGCGAGCACGCACGCGACCCGGCGGGTCATGTCAGCCCACGGGTGGAAGGTCGAGCAGCGGTTCGAGGCCCACCGTGAGGCCGGGCCGCGTCATCACGGCGCGCGCCGCCATCAGGACGCCGGGGATGAACGAGCTTCGGTCGGTCGAGTCGTGACGGATCGTGAGCGTCTGCCCCTGCCCGCCGAAGATGACCTCGTGGTGGGCGACGAGGCCCGGCAGACGAACCGAATGCACGCGGATCCCGTCGAAATCCCCGCCTCGGACGCCGTCGAGGCTCTCCGGCATCGGGCCGCGCCACGGCTTCGAGCGCTCGTCGTGCAGGCGGTTCACGGTCGCGATCGCCGTCCCGGACGGCGCGTCGGCCTTGTTGTCGTGATGGAGCTCGACGATCTCGACGGCGGGGAAGAACCGAATGGCCTGGGATGCGAACCGCAGCATCAGCACGGCGCCCAGCGCGAAGTTCGACGCGACGATCACGTGCGTTTCGGACCCCTCGTCGGCGATCGCCTTCTCGATCGACTGCAGGTCCTCCTGCGTGATGCCCGTCGTCCCGACGACGAGATGAACGCCGTGGTCGATGCACCAGCGAACGTTTTCCATGACGACGTCCGGGTGCGTGAAGTCGATCGCGATCGCCGCCTCGGCCTCGAGGAGCCGTTCGAGCTCGTCGCTCACAGGGATTCCGAGCTTCGGCTGGCCGATCAGGGCGCCGACGTTCTCGCCGATCCTGGAACGATCGATCGCCGCGACGAGCGCGAGGTCGTCGGCCTCGGCTACCGCCCGGCACACCATCAGGCCCATCCGACCGCAGGCGCCGATGACGCCGACGCGGATCACCCGAGCGCGCCCCCTGCGCCGGGGGTCGGCACACCCTTCGCTTCGATCACCGTGCTGCCCGCCCGATACTCCCGTCAACAGGCCCGAGCACCGTCGTCGTCATGGGCTGCGAGAGTACCCGCTCGGCCGCCCGCATCGCGTCATCCGGAGTCACGGCGGCGATCCTCGAGAGCAACTGGTTCACCGTCAGGATCTCGCCCTGGCTGATCTCGGACTTACCGAGCCGGGACATCCGCCCGCCGGGATCCTCCTGGGAGAGTACGAGCGAGCCCCGCATGTGGCCTTTCGCGCGGTCGAACTCGTCGGGCGACAGGCCCTTCTCGGCGACGTCCTCGAGCTGCGCCCGCACGATCGACATGACCTGCTTGGCACGCGCCGGCGTGGTCCCCGCGTAGGCGCTGAAGATGCCGGCGTCCGCGTACATCGAGTGGTAGCTGTAGACGCTGTAGGCGAGACCGAGCTTCTCGCGCACCTCCTGGAACAGCCGCGAGCTCATCCCGCCCCCGATCGCGTTGTTGACCACCCCGAACGCGAACCGATCATCGTCGTTGCGCGAGAGACCCGTCGTGCCGATGCAGATGTGCGCCTGCTCGGTGTCGCGGCGCTTGACCAGCGTGCGACCCGACGACTCGGGCGCGCGGCCCGCCTTGCGCACCTTCCACGCCACCGGCCCCTCGCTCCGAACCGTTCCCGTCTCCATGCCCGAGGCGAGGAGCTCGAGCACCTGCTCGTGCTGGAGGTTGCCGACGGCGACCACCACGATGTTCCGGGGCACGTAGTGCTTGCGCCAGTAACGGCGGACCTGATCGCGGGTGGCCGCGCGGATGCTCTTCTTGGTGCCGAGGATCGGCCGGCCCAACGGATGGTTCGGCCACAGCGTCTCGGTGAACAGGTCGTGGATCAGGTCGTCCGGAGTGTCCTCGTGGACGTTGATCTCCTCCAGGATCACTTGCTTCTCGGACTCGAAATCGCCCTCACGGATCACCGAGCGCTGCAGCATGTCGGTCAGGTGCTCGACCGCCATCGGAAGGTCGCGATCGAGTACGCGGGAGTAGAAGCATGTGTACTCCTTCGCGGTGAACGCGTTCAGTTCGCCGCCGATCGCGTCGAACGCCTCGGCGATGTCGCGGGCGCTGCGCGTCTTCGTCCCCTTGAACAGGAGGTGCTCGAGGAAGTGACTCGAGCCGCTGACCGGCGGCGGCTCGTCGCGTGAACCCGCGAGAACCCAAAAGCCGAGCGCGACCGAACGCACGTCGGGCATGCGTTCGGTCACGACGCGCAGGCCGGAGCCGAACTCCGTTCGACCGATCGCCACCGAAGCGAGCCTCAGTCCCGGTCTCGGCGTTCGCGCGGACGGCGGTCACGGTCGCGCGGACCTCTTCGATCGCGGTCCCGCCGCGGCGGACGATCTTGCGATACCTCCGGCTCCATGCCTTCAGGGATGGCCCACTCCTCGCCGACCGGCCGGAGCGAGATCTTCCCCCGATCGTCGATGTCCTGGACCTCGACCTCGATCGTGGCCCCCACCTTCACGGCCTCCTCGACGCTCGCGAGGCGCTTCCCGCGGCCGAGCTTGGAGATGTGGATCAGGCCGTCGCGTCCGGGAACCAGGTTCACGAACGCACCGAACGTCGTCGTGTTCACGACCGTTCCGGTGAAGTGCTCGCCGACCGTGATCGGCCGTGGGTTGGCGATCTCGTCGATGATCCTCGCGGCCTCGTCGGCCCCGGCGCCCTCGCGTGCGCCGATGAACACCGTGCCGTCGTCCTGGATGTCGATGTCGGCTCCGGTCATCGCGACGATCTCGTTGATCCGCTTGCCCTTGGGGCCGATCACCTCGCCGATCTTGTCGACGGGGATCTGCAGCGTGAGGATGCGCGGCGCCTTGGGGTTCACCTCTGTGCGAGGGACCGGGATTGCCTGCTGCATGACGTCGAGGATCTTCAGGCGAGCGTCCTTCGCCTGCTGCAACGCGCCGGCAAGGACGTCGCCCGGAAGGCCGGTGACCTTCATGTCGAGCTGGATGGCCGTGACGAAGTCCTTGGTCCCGGCCACCTTGAAGTCCATGTCACCGAGGGCGTCCTCGGCCCCGAGGATGTCCGTCAGCGTCACGAACGTTCCCTCGTCGGCGATCATCCCCATGGCGATCCCCGCGACCGGCGCCTTGATTGGGACGCCGGCATCCATCAGCGACAGGCTCGACGCGCACACGCTCGCCATCGACGTCGAGCCGTTCGATCCGAGCACGTCCGACACCAGCCGAAGCGTGTAGGGAAACTCCTCCTCCGGTGGGATGACCGGAACGAGCGCTCGCTCGGCGAGCGCGCCGTGACCGATCTCCCGGCGGCGCGGCGATCCGATCCGCCCGACCTCGCCGGTCGAGAACGGCGGGAAGTTGTAGTGGTGGATGTAGCGCTTGGTGTCCTCGGGATCGAGCGTGTCGATCATCTGAGTCATGCGCAGCATCCCGAGCGTGGTGACGTTCAGGACCTGCGTCTCGCCCCGCTGGAACAGACTCGAGCCGTGAGCGCGCGGCACGAGACCGACCTCCGCCGACAGCGGACGGATGTCTCGAGGCCCGCGCCCGTCCAGTCGCACGCCGTGCTCGACGACGCGCGCCCGCATGATCTTCTTCTGGAGGTCCTTCCACGCCGGCGCGATCTCTGACTGTCTCGCCTGATACGTCTGTTCGCCCCACGTCTCGAGCAGGTGGCCCTTCAGCGCCTCCTTGATCTCCTCGAAGGCGGTTTCCCGCTCCTGCTTGTCGGGCACGATCGCCGTCTCGAGCCGCTCCTTGGCGAACGCCTCCACGATCGTCCACGTGTCGGCGGCGTAGAGAGGGCGCGGCTCGAACTGCTGCGGCTTCACGTCGAGCTTCGCGACGAACTCGAGCTGGAAGTCGATCAGTTCACCGATCGCGCGCTTGGCCTCGTCGAGCCCTCGAGCGACGACCTCCTCCGTGGGCGCGGTTGCGCCCTCGCCTGCCCCGAGGAGTTGCATCGCGTTGTCCGGTGCCTCGCCCTCGATCATGAGGATGTCGATGTCGCCCGCGTCGTTGCGGCGTCCGGCGACGACGATGTCGAACGTCGCCCCGTCCACCTGCTGGAACGTCGGGTTCACGACCCACTCGCCGTCGATCAGCCCGAGCCGGACAGACCCCACCGGTCCCTCGAACGGGATGCCGCTGATCATCGTGGCAAGGCTCGCGGAGTTCATGCCCGGGATGTCGTACGGGTTCGCCATGTCGACCGAGAGCACAGTGATCACGACCTGCACCTCGTCGCGGTAGCCGTCCTTGAAGCTCGGTCGCATCGGCCGGTCGATGAGGCGCGCGGTGAGGATCGCGGTCTCGGAGGGCCGCCCTTCGCGACGGAAGAACCCGCCGGGGATCTTGCCGGCGGCATACATCCGTTCCTCGACGTCGATCGTGAGCGGGAAGAAGTCGATTCCCTCCCGCGGGGCCGCGGTCGTGCACGTCGCGAGCACCTGGGTCTCGCCGTACGTGACGACGCACGAGCCTTCGGCCTGCGGAGCGAGCCTGCCGGCCTCGAACGTCAGTGTTTGATTCCCGAACTGTCGGGACAGTGTGGTGGTGGCCATCGGCCATTCCTCCTTCGAGAGCTGGGTCGCGCGGCGCCACTCGCCGCTCGAGCATGAGGAGGCGGAGCGGCCGGTTGTCAGTGGTGAACCGCCGGGGTTGTCACCGCGCGCACGACACTCGCTTCGCTGCCGTGCTAGCCCGACACCCCATCGGAGGTTCGCGACTGAGAACCGACCGGAGGTCTGCCTCCGAGACGGTTCAGTGAGGTATCGGCATCCCTCCTACGAGAGCGGCGCCGATCCCTATCGCCTGAGTCCCAGGCGGGCCACGAGATCGCGGTACCGCTCGATGTCCTCACGCCGCAAGTACTCCAGCAGTCTGCGGCGGCGGCCGACGAGCTTCAGCAGGCCACGGCGCGACGAGTGGTCCCTCTCGTGCGCCTTCAGATGCTCGGTGAGCGCGGAGATCCGCGTGCTCATCACGGCGATCTGCACCTCGGCGGAGCCGGTATCGGCGTCCGAGCGGCGGTGCGACTGGATGATCTCGGCTTTCTGGGTCTTCGTCAGCGTCATGACCAGCGGAAAGGCTACCAGACGGTCTCGTTCGGCCTCGCAACGTGCAGGCCGGTTTACGGATCCGATCCTGTCACGAGGTCGACGATGTCACGGGTCCGCCGCACGTCTTCATCGATCGCTCCGACGAGGTCGTCGGGCGTCTCGAACCGCACCTCCGGCCGAAGGTATGCCCAGAACTCCACCGACATCTCCCGTCCGACGAGGTCGCCGTCGAAGTCCAATAGATAGGACTCCACGTGGAGTGGTTCCGTGCCGAACGTCGGATTCGTTCCGACGTCGATAGCGGCTACGTGGCGTTCGCCGTCGAACCCGACCGCGCCCGCGTAGACGCCCTGGCCGGGGAGCAGCAGTCGAGGCCACGTCTGCAGATTGGCCGTCGGATAGCCGAGCCCGCGACCCCGACCCGCGCCGCTTACGACGGTTCCGTCCAGGACGAATCTTCGACCCAGCGCGACCCGCGGCCACTCGAGGTCGCCGCGCGAGAGCGCCTCGCGGATCGACGACGACGAGATGGGGCGCTCGCCCGCCTGTTGGATCTCGACCGCGTCCGCGCGGAACCCGAATCGCTCCCCTTCCGTCGCCAACGTCGCGAAGGTGCCCAGCGCCCTGTGCCCGAACGTGAAGTTCGCGCCGACGACGCATCGAACGGCATGGAGGCCGTCCCGAAGAACCTCGGACATGAAGCGTTCTGCCGGCCACCGCGAGAACTCCTCGGTGAACTCGAGGACGACCACCACGTCGATGCCGGTCTCCTGGATCAGCGCCGCCTTTCGATCGACCGTCGTGAGGAGCCTGGGGACACGGTCTGGCGTGAGGACCTCGCGAGGGTGCCGGTCGAACGTGACCGCGACGGCGGGCACGCCTTCGTCGCGAGCGGCCGCGACGGTGGCGGAGAGCACCGCACGGTGCCCCAGGTGAACGCCGTCGAAGAACCCGATCGTCGCGACCGTCGCTTGATGTGCGACCGGGAGCGCGTCCAGGCCGAGGATCCGTTCCACGCGCCGGAGGGTAGCGACTACGCCGGCGCGAGTACGACCTCGGGACGGGCCTTCGCGCCCTCATCGCGGTAGATGCCGACGAGCGCGGCGTCGGGTCCGAACACCGCGTACGGCCCCTGGATGCCCGCCGGCGCGAGGACGCTCCCATGTGAGGCGGCGCGCGCCTCGTCGACCTCCAGCTCGATCCGAGGAAGGTGCGCCACCGCATCCTCGACGGGGCGCGGCGCCCCGACGGCGTCGGGAGTCACGGCGTCGTCGACGGCGTACCGCCCGATCGCCGTTCGTCGCAGGCACGTGAGGTGCGCCCCGCATCCCAACGCGCGCCCAACGTCCGCGAGCAGGACCCGCACGTACGTCCCGCCCGAGCACGTCACGCGGAACTCGACGTCCGGGGCCGTGTACGCCCGAAGTTCGAACGAGTCCACCCTGATCGGGCGGGGCGCCGCCTCGAGCCGCTCACCCCGCCGAGCTGCCGAGTGCAACGTTCGGCCGCCGACCTTCACCGCCGAGTACGCCGGAGGCTGCTGCAGCGACTCGCCGACGAGCGCCGCGAACCTGCGCTCGATGTCCTCCCGGGTGACGTCGACAGGCGTCGTTCGCACCACCGCCCCCTCCGCGTCGAGCGTGTCCGTCTCGACGCCGAGCCGCGCGGTGCCCTCGTACGTCTTCGACAGGTCCCCGAAGAAACGGAGCAGCCTGGTCGCGCGACCGACGCCGATGATCAGGAGTCCCGTCGCGATCGGATCGAGCGTTCCGGCGTGACCGACCTTCCGCGTACCGAGGCGACGTCGCACGACGTCGACGACGTCGTGCGACGTCACGCCCGATGGTTTGTCGACGAGCAGAACGCCGTCGACCGCGCTCATCCCTCGACCGCGGGTTCCCCGCGGAGCGCCGCCTTCAACCGATGGATCGTCTCCGCCAGCCCATGTTTCGACGTATACCCGGCGGCCAGCCGATGCCCGCCGCCGCCGAACGTCGAGGCGACCGTCGCCACGTCATGGCCACCCTTCGAACGAACGCTCACCTTGAACCGCCCGTCTCGCTGCTGTTTCAAAACGGCAGCGACATCTGCCTCCCGCGCCGTCCGCACGACGTCGATCAGGTCGTCGGTCTCCGCGGCGTGAACGCCAGCGGCGGCCAGATCCGCCTGTGTCAGGTAGGTCCATATGAGGTCGCCCTCGACGGTGATCCGATCGAGCGCCGTCCCCAGCAGGCGGAGGTACGCGGCCGGGTTGTCCTCGTAGAGCGCCTGTACCAGCCGTGTATGGTCGAACGCGTACTCCCGCAGCTGCGCCGCGAGCCGCAGCGTCTCGGGCGTGACCGCTTCGTACTGGAACCTGCCGGTGTCGGTGACGATCCCCGCGTACAGGCACGTCGCCGTCTCGACCGGCACGTCGCCGCCGATCTCCCGGACGAGCCGCCAGACGATCTCGCACGTCGAGCTGGCGCGTGGATCGATCAGGGGGATGGTTCCGAGCCCCTCGTTGCTCACGTGATGGTCGATCCAGATCAGCGTCTGCGCGCGCGCGGCAGAACGCGCCAGCATGCCGAGGCGATCCATCGACGCGACGTCGCACGTCACCATCAAGGCCGGTTCGATGGGGAACTCGGCGGGTCGAACGAGCGCATCCGCACCCGGGAGCACCGCGAGCCACCTCGGCGGCTCGAACGGTTCGTTCGGAAACGAGCAGATCGTTCGGGCGCCCCTCGCCCGGAGGAAGTTCGACAGGCCGAGGGTCGCGCCGAGCGCATCGGCGTCCGGATTCACGTGACAGGCGATCGCGACGGACTCGGCCTGGCCGAGCGCGGTCGCGGCCTTCTCGACGAGCTCGTTCATCTCGACTCCTCGTCCGGCGGCCGTACCTGCTGAAGCAACTGCTCGATGCGGTCCGCGGTCTCGACTGACTCGTCCTCCTCGAATTCGAGGTCGGGGAGCACCTTCATGCGTACCTGATCGCCGATCACCTTCCGAAGGTGGCCGCGCGCCGAGCGCAACGCCGCGGCGGTCGCACGCCGAGCGCGTTCGTCCCCCATCGTCGTGTAGAACACACGGGCTCGCCGAAGATCGGGCGTCACCCTCACGCCGACCACGGTGACGAAGCCGATCCGCGGATCCTTCAGACGCGGGATCTCTTCGGCCAGGATCTCGCGGAACTCCTCGGACACGCGGCTCGGTCGCGCTCCGCCGGTCATGAGCGTCTCAGTCCTCCGGCGCGTGCAGCGTGAGCTCGGCGTCGATCATCTCCACCTCGGCCCACCGCTCGACGAGCCTCTCGACCTCGTGGAGCACCCGTTTGGCGTGGTAGCCGTCTCCCGATGCGACGGCCACGGCGAGAGCGGTTCGCTGCCACAGGTCGTGGTGGTCGACCTCGGCGACCGACACATTGAACTTCTGACGGATCGCGGACGTGAGCGTCTTCACGACGTGACGCTTCTCCTTGAGCGACGTGCACCCGGGGATCCGGAGGTCGAACCGTTCCAGCGCGACGAGCACGGCGCCTCCATTTCGGCGGTAACGCTCGCCCACCTCGCTCGCTTCTGACCCCCGGACTCCGCCGGGTCACAGCTCGCGGGCGACCTCGCGGACCTCGTACGCCTCGATGATGTCGCCTTCCTTGACGTCGTTGAAGTTCTCGATCCCGATGCCGCACTCGAAGCCCTCGGACACCTCGCGCACGTCATCCTTGAAGCGCTTGAGCGACCCGACACGCCCGTCGTAGACGACGACGCCGTCGCGGACGACGCGCGCCCGCGCGTTCCGAACGATCGTGCCGCGGATCACGTAACTACCGGCGATCACGCCGACGCGGGGAACCCGGAACAAGGTGCGCACCTCTGCGGCCCCGAGCTCGGTCTCCCTCTCCTCGGGCGAGAGCATCCCCGAGAGCGCCGAGCGGATGTCGTTGATCGCGTCGTAGATCACGCGGTACAGACGAACGTCGACGCCCTCCTTCTCCGCGAGCTCGCGCGCCTGCGCGTCGGGCCGCACGTTGAACCCGACGACGATCGCGTTCGACGCCATCGCGAGCGAGATGTCGCTCTGCGCGATCGCCCCCGGTGCGCTGTGGATCACGTTCACGCGCACCTCGTCCTGCGGAAGCTTCGCGAACGCGTCCTCGAGCGCGCCCAGCGAACCCTGCACGTCGGTCTTGAGGATGATGTTGAGGACGGGCACCTCGTCGCGACGCGCCTGCGCCATGAGCTCGGTGAGCGTTGGTGGACGCGCCGAGATCTGCTCGGCCGCGCGCACCTTGGCCTCGCGCTCCTGGGTGAGATGTCGCGCCTCGCGCTCGTCTTCGACCTCGCGGAGGTCGTCGCCCGCGTTCGGCGTGGCCGACCACCCGAGGATCTGCACCGGCTTGCTCGGTCCGGCCTGCTTCACCTGCTGGCCGTTCTCGTCGAGCATCGCGCGGATCTTGGCCCAACTCGTTCCGGAGACCACGGTGTCGCCGACCTCCAGCGAGCCCCTCTGCACGAGGACCGACGCGACTGGTCCGCGGCCCTTGTCGAGGTGCGCCTCGAGGACGGCTCCGCGCGCGCGGCCCTCGGGATTCCCCTTCAACTCTTCGACGTCGGCGACGAGCAGGATGGTCTCGAGCAGCGTCTCGAGATTCGTCCTGGCCTTCGCCGACACGTCGACGAACTCGTACGTGCCGCCCCACTCCGCAGGAACGATCCCCTGCTCGACGAGCTGCTGACGAACGCGCGCCGGATCGGACTCGGGCTTGTCGATCTTGTTCACGGCGACGACGATCGGCACGCCGGCGGCCTTCGCGTGGTCCAGCGCTTCGATCGTCTGAGGCTTCACCCCGTCGTCGGCGGCGATAACGAGAACCGCGATGTCGGTTACCTGTGCACCGCGCGCCCGCATCGCCGTGAACGCTTCGTGGCCCGGGGTGTCGATGAACGTCACCTCGCGGCCGTCGACGTGGACCTGGTACGCGCCGATGTGCTGGGTGATGCCGCCGAACTCCTGCGAGACGACGTCGGACTTGCGGATCGCGTCCAGGAGAAGCGTCTTCCCGTGGTCGACGTGGCCCATGATGGTGACGACAGGGGCGCGTGGAACCAGCGCGCTGTCGTCGACCTGCTCCTCCTCTTCCTCTTCCTCCTCGATGCCAACGATCTCGGCCTCGTAGCCGAGCTCTCGCGCGACGACCCCGATCGCGTCGTCGGAGAGCGACTGCGTCGCCGTCGCCATGTCGCCGAGCGAGATGAGGATCTTCACGATGTCGGCGGGGGAACGGTCCGTTCGCTCGGCGATGTCCTGTGCCGTCGCGCCCTTCACCACCCGAAGCACGGGAAGTCCCGAGGGTTCGGGCTCGGGAGGGGGCGGCGGAGCGGCCGCCACCGGCTCTGCAACGGGGGCCGGAGCGGGCGCTGCGGCGGCGGGCTCGGGTGCCGACGCCTCCTCGACGGGCTTCCGACGAGGGCGAGCCTTGGGGAGCGGCTCCTCGACCGCTTCCTTCATCTTGGCCTCGGGCACGGCCTTCCCACCGGATGCGCGCAGACGCGGCACGGCCTGGTCCGGGACGGACGAGGACGCGGTGAGGCCGTCGACGCCCATCTCCCTCAGCGACGCGAGCAGTTCCTTGCTCGTGACGCCGAGCTCCTTCGCCAGTTCGTGCACCCTCACGCCTGCAGCTCCCGCTCCATCTCGTGCCTAAGCCTAGCGGCTGCGTCCGTGCTCGCTTGCGCTCGCAACGCGCGCCACAGCGCACCACCCCGGGCGAACGCCGCAGCGACGCACGCCGCGTCCCGATGCACGTAGGCTCCGCGCCCCGGCGTTCGACCGCGCGGGTCGACGAGGATCTCGCCCGACGGCGTCGCCGCGATCCTCAGCAAGGATCGCTTCGGCGAACGCTCGCGACAGCCGACGCACGTGCGCTCGGGCTCGCGCGCCGTCTTCACGGGTCACGCTTCCGCGGCTTTGGACTCCTCGGCGGCGGGCCGCTCCGGGACCGGCCCATCGCCGGTCGGCGCCTGCGTCTGCCTCTGCGAACCGCCGTCGAGGCTCGCCGGCGCGGCCCTCCGCGATCCGCGCTGCTCGTCCGCGAACTGCGTCTCGCTCTTGATGTCGATCCGCCATCCAGTAAGACGCGCTGCGAGGCGCGCGTTCTGCCCCTCCTTCCCGATCGCCAGCGACAGCTGGTAGTCGGGGACGATCACCAGCGCCGTCTGCGTCTGGTCGTCGACGCGCGCCTCCTTGACCTTGGCCGGCTGGAGGGCGTTCGCTACCAACGTGGCGGGGTCGGCCGCCCACGGCACGACGTCGATCTTCTCGCCGCGGAGCTCGGTGACGACGTTCCGAACGCGCGAACCCTTCGGCCCGACGCTCGCGCCGACCGGATCGACCGCCGGCTCACGGGAGGCCACCGCGATCTTGGAGCGGTGACCGGGCTCGCGCGCGACCGCCTTGATCTCGACGATCCCCTCCTCGATCTCGGGTACCTCGAGCTCGAACAGCTTCTTCAGCAGCCCCGGATGCGTGCGCGAAACGACGATCTGTGGGCCCTTCGTGCCGCGGCGGACCTCGGTGATGTACGCCTTGAGACGCTCGCCGTTCCGGTACGGCTCCGACGGTACCTGTTCGGCCTGCGGCAACAGAGCCTCCACCTTGCCCAGATCGAGCAGCGTGTACCGGCGCTCGGACTGCTGCACGATGCCGGTGACGATGTCGCCCTCGCGGCCGGCGAACTCCTCGTAGGTCATCTCGCGCTCGGCATCGCGGAGCTTCTGGAAGATCACCTGCTTCGCCGTCTGCGCGCCGATGCGGCCCTTGAACTCGTCGGTGACCTCGACCTCCTCCTCGGACAGCACCTTGGAGTCGGTCGTGATCTCGCCGGTCTCCTCGTCCTCGTGCTCGGTCACCTCGAGCTGCTGGAGCCAAACTCGGAGGTCGCCCGACTCGGGGTCGATGCTCGCGCGCACGCCGAACGACTCCTCCTCCAGCTCGGGGTGCTGCTGCTTCCACCACGACTTGTATGCCGACGCCATGGCCTCCTCGAGACCGGCAAGGATCGTCTCGAACGCGATGCCCTTCTCGCGCTCGAGCTCCTTCAGCGCCGCGATCATGTCCTGATTCATCGTCGGTTCCTCTTCTCTGCGCCCCACTCGAACTTCGTCTTCGCGGACGCGACGTCCGCGTAGGGGACGCGCAGCTCTCCGCCGTCGGATGCGATCACGATCGCCTCCGCGTCGGCCGAGACCAACGCGCCCTCATGCACCCGCTGCCCATCGACGGGCACCGCC
This sequence comes from uncultured bacterium, assembly GCA_937881155.1. GTDB lineage: Bacteria > Actinomycetota > UBA4738 > UBA4738 > HRBIN12 > CALGFI01. The sequence goes on from CALGFI010000254.1 coordinate 21,897, forward strand.
GTCCTCACCTTCAGCGTCCGCCCGATGCTCTGCTCGAAGTGGCGCGGTTCGCGCAGCGCCCGCTCCACGCCGGGCGAACTGACCTCCAGTTGGTACGGCCGATCCGAGAAGTCCTCGAGGTCGAGGCGTCGGGACAGCCGTTCCGACACCTCGGCGACGGCGTCGAGATCGACGCCGCCCTCGCGGTCGACCGTGACCCGTAGGATCGGCCGGCCCTCCTGGCCACGAAGTTCCACGTCCCAGAGCTCGAGTCCGGCCGCTTCGACAACCGGCCGGACCATCTCCTCGACGGCTCCTCGATCTGTCGCACCCACCGAGCGCACCCCCCGCGCCGCGGGGACGACGTTCGCGCTCCCGCTCGCCCACTCCTTGAGCGCACCCTTCAAAAAGAAAGTGGGCGCGAGCCCACTTCGGGTGACAACCGCTCCGTTTGCTGAAAACGAGTATAGCCGACAGCGTTTCGTGAGGCGGCACCAGGCGTTCGTCGCGCGGTCGGCGGTGACTTACAGCGCCCGGCGCTGACCACCGGGGCGGTTCCAGTGGTCGCGGGCGTTCATCCGGCGAACCATCCTCGCGTCGTCCCAGCCTCGGTGCATCCGCACGCCGAGTTCTCGGCACGCCGCCTCGGCGGCGTCTTCGGTGGGGAATTCGTCACGGACCCATCGTCCGTTGACGTCGATCAGCACGAGATCCCAGGTCTCCCGTCCGACGTGCTGGATCACGCCTTCGACCTCCTCGCCAATCTTGACGAAGTCGCGGAGATGGTTCGGCGCGCGCTTGGATGGCACGTCGGGAGCCTAGGGTGCGCTCGACAGCAGGGCCACCGCCGCTTCGGCAGCATCGGTCAGCGAGGCCTGCGACCTGTCACCGCTCGCCCGGAGCTTCAGGTCTGCCGTACCCGCGGCGACGCCGCGCGACCCGACGACGATGTGCACGGGGTAACCGACGAGGTCGGCGTCGGCGAACTTCACTCCGGCGCGTTCGCCGCGGTCGTCCACCACGACGTCGACGCCGCGCGACGACAGCTCGCCGTAGATCCGCTCCGTCTCGGCGGCGACGCGGTCGTCGTCGGCGTTCGCGCTGATCACCACGACCTCGAACGGCGCGAGGGCCTTCGGCAGGCGCAGACCCTGGTCGTCATGGAACTGCTCGGCGGCCGCGGCGAGGATGCGCGAGATGCCGATCCCATGCGATCCCATCTGATACGGACGGTTCGTACCGTCCTCGTCGACGAACGTCGCTCCGAGGGGGCCCGAGTATCGAGTACCGAGCTGGTAGATGTGACCGACGACGATCGACCGTCCGATGCGGAGCTGGCCGCCGTCGACGGGGCAGCGGTCGCCGTCGCGGAGCGCGACGAGATCCTCGTACCGGTCAATCCGGAAGTCGCGCGGCGTGTTCGCTCCTGTGACGTGGTGATCCGCCTCGTTCGCCCCGGTCACCCAGTCGGCGCCGCCGCGAACGGAGTGGTCGGCCAAGACCGTTGCCTCGCCGTCGAGTCCCTGCGGGCCGACATAGCCACGGACGAACCCGCGCACGCGGAAGTCGTCCTCGTCGAACGGCCGCACCGGCGTCGGGAACAGCACACGCTCGAGCTTCGCCTCCTCGACCTCGCGATCGCCGGGCACCAGCACCGCGACGGTGCGGCCACCGGCGTCGTACAGCATCGTCTTGAGCATCCGCTCGGCGGGGAGACCGAGGAGCGCCGACACCGCATTGATCGTCGCCGCGTTCGGCGTGTGCACCCTTTCCAGCGGATGGGGTTCGCCTACGTCCACGTGTTCCGGGGGCATCGGCGTGGCCGCCTTACGGTCGGCCAGGTAGTCACCGTTCGCGCATTCGACGAAGAGATCCTCACCGACCTCCGCACGGGCCATGAACTCATGGTTCACGTCACCGCCGATCTGTCCCGGCTCGGCCTCGACGACGACGTACGACAGCGCGCATCGGTCGAAGATGCGGTGATATGCCCGCAGCATCGCGTCGTACGAGCGGCGCATGCCTTCCTCGTCGCGGTCGAACGTGTACGCATCCTTCATGAGGAACTCGCGGCCGCGGAGGAGGCCGAACCGAGGTCGGAACTCGTCGCGGTACTTCCATTCCACCTGGTACAGGTTGATCGGAAGATCTCGGTACGACGGCAGCTCGGCGGCGACGATCTCGGTGACGACCTCTTCCTGTGTGGGCCCGAGGAGCATGTCGCGCTCGTGCCGATCTGTCAGCCGGAACAGCGTCTCGCCGTAGAGCTCGTAGCGCCCGGTCGCCTTCCACGGGTCCGCGGGGAGCAGGATCGGCATGCGGAGCTCGATGGCACCCGAGGCCTCCATCTCTTCTCGGACGATGCGCTCGATCTTGCGCATCGAGCGGAGTCCGAGTGGCAGCGTCGTATAGACGCCGGCGGCGACGGGGCGTACGAACCCGGCGCGGAGCAAGAGGCGATGCGAGGGCACCTCTGCCTCGGCGGGGTCCTCGCGCAGGGTAGGCGCGAAGAATGCCGAGAGCCTCATGGGGCGGAAAGGATAGCGTCCGGCCCGCGCCCGCTCACGCTCGGGCGGGGTCAGGCCTCTCGAACGGTGTGGACGCTCTGCTGGAACACGTTGTTCGCCGTCGCGTACTGGTTGATGGCGAACACCACCGCGCCCTGCGTCGGGTCCCGTCCGATCGCGTTGAAGTCGCCCCAGCGCTCCGGCCCCGGGCGCACGTTGTACAGGTCGTCGCCCGCCACGAGCACCTGCTCCGAGGGTTCGGTCGAGCCGGGAGGGATCGACGCGATCCACGCCGAGAGGAACTCGTCGAACGTGAAGCTCGCGCGGTTGTAGGTCACGAACAGGTTGCCGAGCTCATCGGTCGCGACGACCGGCCAGCCGATCTCGACGTCCGGTCCTCCGATCACGCCTCTGCGCACGATCGCGGAGCTCTCGAGCGCGACGCCGGGAGCGACCTCGTACCATCGTGCGGCCGCCTCGATGTACCCATCGAATCCGATGTCCGGCTTGAAGTTCTTCCGCACCGCGTGCGCCGCGTACAGAAGGTTTCGGTCGGCGTCGTAGAACGCGTTCACCAGGCGGAAGTCCCCGGCGTCCCACCAGTAGTCCGGATCGAACGGGTCAGGAGCGCCCGCCTGGAGCGCGGCGAGCGGCGGGCGTGTGCGACCCGTCGGGATCCTGTCCTTCGTCACGCTCACGCCGGTCGGCGTGGGCCGAACGCGCCAGATCGTGTGGAACGAACGACGGCCCCGCGGCTCGAACGACAACAGGTACTGATCGGTCCCCAGGGCGCCGACGGTCTGCGCCGGCTGCAGCGTGAACGCCAGAGAGCCGTCGGGGTTGCGCGTCCGCCGCCCGGTGATCACGTCCACTGCGACGCTCCCGTCGGTGCAGTCGTAGAGCTCGTCCTTGTCGAACGAGAGGACCTGCGCGTAGCGGAATTGGACCTTGCGGCCGAACCCGAACTGGTTGGTCGTTACCGTGACGCGGTCGACCGTGTACCCGAGACCTGGGTAGTCCGCCCACTGCTCGCCGTCCCCCCGCAGCTGATCACCCTTGAGGACCGTGGTGCACCACGTCGTTGTGTCCGCCGCGGTGGCATCCGGGATCGTCGTCACGATGATCCGTGACCGTTGCGGAGACACGCCGAACTCGAGGAACACCAAGACGAAGGTGTCGTTGTACTGGTCGTAGATCACCTTCGGGTCGAAGAGGATGCCGTCGCCGAGCGTGGGATCGATGCTCTCGAGCGACTCCGGACCGAGCACCGGTACGCCCGTCCGGTCGAACAGCGCCCAGGACACGTTGATCGCGGTGAAGAACCAGGTGTCGCCGAGCGCGCCGGTGGGGTCGGCCGGGGTCCTGCCGTCGATGTCGCCGATCCCGTCGAACCCCGAGACGATCGCCGGCGCGGCGGGGTGCTGGGCCGGCTGGACGCTTGGCCTCGCGAGGCTCGCGAGCTTCGCGTCGAGTGGGGACGCTAGCGGATCGCTCAGTGACGACCGATAGATCGGCGAGGGTTCTGCGTGATCGAGGGCCCGACCGATGACGCGCGCGACGACCCGGCGCTCCCGTCGATGGTGGTCATCTCCGGAGGCGGGTGCGGCGACCACTGCGCCGATGACTACGAGGAGGGCGACGAGCAGAGGAGCCCTCGTCCTCATGTGCGTCCCGATCTTCCTGTGGCGGTCGTGCTCGGCTCCCCCGGCAGGCCCGTGACCCTAGCCGACGACTCGATTTCGCGTCCAGGCACCGGCGCGACGACGCAACGCCGTTGACGTGCTCGTCCCGGCGGTGCGACCATCGGCACGACATGAGCGTTCGAGCGATGGTCTGGTCCTGGCCCAGGGGGGTCTAGCGTCCGGCAGCCTCGCTCGACGAATCCGCATCACACGAGAGCCCCGGGCGGAGCCCCGGGGTTCGCCCTTTCCGGTGCCGCCCGCTGACAGGAGGTGAACGCGCGCTGAAGGTGCTCCCCAACCGAGAAGCGTTCGACGCCCTCGCATCTGCGGGCGCGCTCGCGCCGGTGTGGACAGAGCTGCTCGCCGACGTCTCGACGCCGGTCGGCGTCTTCCCTGCACTCGCGGGTGACGGCCCGGGCGTCCTGCTCGAGAGCGTGGAGCGTTCCGAGCGCTGGGGCCGGTACTCGTTCGTCGCTGGGGATCCTGCCGCCGTCGTCGTCCTCGATGAGGGCGGCCTCAACGTTCACGACGTCGTCCGCGATCTCGGCTTCGACGTTCGTTCAACCGGCAACGCTCGCCGCGATCTCGTTTCTCTGGCGACACGCCTTCGAGCTCCGCGCGTCGACGGGCTCCCGTCGCTCACGGGCGGACTCGTCGGCTTCCTTTCCTACGAGGCCGCGCAGCTCGTCGACGGACACCCCGTTCCCCCCGGCGAGACCCCGGCGCCGCCGATCGGCTTGCTCGTCGTCGACCGGGCGATCGTGTTCGACCACTGGCGGCAGCGGCTGCTGCTCGTCGCGCACGTTCCGGCCGGCGGCTACGACGGCGCCGTCGACGCGCTGGAGGAGCTCTCCGACCGCGTCTCGTCGCCTGCTGCTCCTCCCCCCGAGCCGCTCGGCGACGGACTCCTCGACTCGGGCGGCGGCGACGCGAACATGACGGACGACCACTTCCGCGACATCGTCCGGACGATGAAGGAGCACGTCTTCGCGGGCGACGTCTATCAGGTCGTTCCGTCGCGTCGCGTCAGCTTCACCTCGTCGCGCGGCGGCCTTCCCGTGTACCGGCGTCTCCGCGTAACGAACCCGGCGCCGTACATGTTCTTCGTGCGGATGCTCGGACTCGAGCTCGCGGGTTCGTCGCCGGAGCCGCTCGTGCGCGTCGAGGGACGAACGGTCGTGAGCAGACCGATCGCGGGCACGCGGCCGCGGGGGGAAACCGAGCTCCGCGACCGTCTGTACGAGCACGAGCTTCTGGCGGACCCGAAGGAGCGCGCGGAGCACGCGATGCTCGTAGACCTGGCTCGAAACGACCTCGGTCGCGTCTGCGTGCCGGGCACCGTTCGACCGACTGAGCTCATGGTCGTTGAGCGCTTCTCGAAGGTAATGCACATCGTGAGCACGGTGGAAGGCGAGCTCGCGAACGGATGTCATCCGCTCGACGCGCTGTCGGTGACGTTCCCCGCAGGGACCGTGACCGGTGCCCCGAAGCGGCGGGCGATGGAGCTCATCGCCGAACACGAGCCGACCCCCCGCGGACCGTACGCGGGCGCTGTGGGGTACTGCACCTTCGCAGGCGACCTCGACTTCTGCATCACGATCCGAACCGCGGTCGTGGCGGACGGCCGGGCGCACGTACAAACCGGCGCGGGGATCGTTGCGGACTCGGATCCCGATGTGGAGCTGGAGGAGACGAATGCGAAGGCGGCCGCCTTGCTGCCGGCGGTCGTCGACGCGGAGAGCATGTTGGAGCGGGGAACGTGATCCTCGTCGTCGACCACTACGACAGCTTCACGTTCAACCTGGTGCAGCTGATCGAGAGCCTCGGCGAACGGACCGAGGTGGTGAAGAGCGACGCCGAGTCCGCGGAGCGTCTGCTCGAGCGCAAACCGTCGGCGGTGGTCCTGTCGCCCGGGCCCGGACGGCCGGAGGACGCCGGGTGCTTCCCCGAGCTGCTGGAGATCCTTCCCCACGAGACTCCCGTCCTCGGCGTGTGCCTCGGCCATCAGGCTCTGGGCGTTTCGGCGGGTGGCATCGTCGAGCGCGCGACGCCGGTCCACGGGAAGGCGTCACTCGTGCACCACGACGGGAAGGGCCTCTTCGACGGCGTGCCGAACCCCTTCGAGGCGGCGCGATACCACTCGCTCGTGGTGAGACGGGTCGGCCTCCCGGACGGTCTCGCGCTCACGGCGTGGAGCGACGACGGCTTGGTGATGGCGACGCGCGATCGGACGCGTCCGCGTTTCGGCGTGCAGTTCCACCCCGAGTCGATCCTCACGCCCGACGGCCCGAAGATCATCAGGAACTTCCTCGCTCTGACGCGCTAGCCGCCTCTGCTGCTCAGCATGAGGAGATCATTCCGTCTCCCGCCTGCTGGTCGCACGTGTCCGCGCCGGGGCCGCCGAACAGGTCGTCCTCGCCGCGGCCCCCCAGCAACGCGTCCGCCCCGCCGCCGCCGAAGAGGGTGTCGGCCCGGGCCAGTCCCGAGATCACGTCATTGCCGTTGCGCCCGTCCAGCACGTCGCGCGCGCCGCTCCCTTCCAGCACGTCGGAGCCCGAACCGCCCACGATGCCCTCGACCCGAAGGAGCCGGTCGGCCCCCTCCCCGTGTGCTACGCCGCCGGCGAGGCTCGCGCGGATCGGCTTGGTCGCGAAGTCGAACCGTGCGAGATCGAACCCGCCCCCGCCGTCGAGGAGGTCCCTGCCACCCAGACCGACGAGGTCGTTCTGGCCGCCGTTCCCGACGAGCTCGTCGGCGAACGGACTTCCGATCGCGCCCTCGACCTGTTCGAGCGTCACCACGTCCGATGTGGTCGTCGCGCTCCCCACAACGAGGTCGACGGCCACGCCGGACGAGGCGTTCTCGAAGGAGACGAAATCGATTCCGCCACCGCCGATCACCGTGTCGGTCCCGCCGCTCGGAACGAGCACGTCGTCGCCACCGTTGCCGCAGATCACGTCGTCGCCGGGCGTTCCCTCCAGGAGGTTGCCGCGGTCGTTCCCCTCGATCGTGCACGAACCGAGCGGTGGTGGTGGTGGCGCGGAGCCGAGCGCCGCGATCGCCGCCGGGATGTCGAGTCGATGGAAACCGCGGTTCACGAGCCGATCGTTCAGCACGGGACCGGAGCTTCGAAAGGCATTGTCGACGGTGGTCGGGTCGGCCGTCGGCGAGGCGTCGGCGATCGCTGCCACAGCCCCGGCCACGTGGGGCGCGGCCTGGGACGTGCCGCCATACCTGACGCCGGCCGCGGTGATGAACACGCCGGGCGCCAGCACGGTGAGGAAGTTCGCGACCTGCGAGAAGCACGCGATCTTGTCGGCCGACGTGGTCCTGTCGGTGCACGCACCGTTGCCGGAGCCGGCCGTCACCGAACCGAGGCTGGAGTCGTAGACCGCGCCGACGCTCACCGCGCCCGGCGTGCATGCCGGCCGGGCGACCCCCGCACGTTCGGAGCCGGTGCTGAATCGAGAGTTCCCCGCGGCGACGACGGGAACGATGCCCGCCGCGCGTGCGTTCGCGAACGCGGCGATGTAGGGGTTGCTCGGCCCTCCGCACTGCGACGTGTGGAACGACAGGTCACCGAAGCTGAGGTTCATCGCCCGCACGTTGTAGATCGATTGATTGGCGATCGTGAAGTCGATCGCTTCGAGCACGTCGGAGGCGAACGCGGCATTCCCGTCGAACACGTCGAGCGCGAGGATCTTCGTATCGGGCGCGACCCCCACGACGATGCCGGCGACGTTCGTCCCGTGCAAAACCG
>CALGFI010000255.1 GCA_937881155.1 uncultured bacterium
GGCCGTGGTCAGGGCGGTGCCCGCCAGCAACGAGATGGTGCCGATCGAATCCGGCTCGAGCGGCGGTCGCAGGACGAGCGAGAACAACAGGGCGTGCCCCGATTTGTCCGTCCATGTTCGGCCCAGGCGTCCGCGGCCCGCCGTCTGGTGGCTCGCCGCGACGAGCGTCCACTCCGGCGCGCCGTCGATCGCCATCCGCAACGCAGTTGCCTGGGTCGAACCGGTAACCTCGTCGAATCGCACGGGCGCGTGCAGCCCCGCCCGTTCGAGCGCGCGCGAAAGCGCCTGTTCGGAAAGCATCTCGGAGGTTTGACTCCCCTTCGGGGGTACTCGATTATCGGCTGCCGGAGCGGACCGCGTGGCGAAACCTCGGATCCTCATCGCGAACCGCGGCGAGATCGCCGTCCGCATCATCCGGACCGTTCGAGTGCTCGGCTACACGTCGATCGCCGTCTACAGCGACGCCGATCGCGACGCGCTCCACGTCGAGATGGCCGACCACGCGTACCGGATCGGTCCGCCGCTCCCAGCCGAGTCCTACCTGTCGATCGGGGCAATCCTGGAAGCGGCCACCAAGTCGAGGGCGACGATGGTTCACCCCGGCTACGGCTTCCTGTCCGAGCGCGCCCAGTTCGCCCGCGCCGTCGAACAGGCCGGCATCACGTTCATCGGACCGCCAGCCGACGCCATCGAGATGATGGGCGACAAGGCCGTCGCGAGACAGGCGGCCGAGCGCATCGGCGTTCCCATCGTCCCGGGGACACCCGAGCCGGTCACGATCGAGGACGCGCCGCGGGAGGCAGAGCGCATCGGCTATCCGGTGCTCGTGAAGGCGGCGTTCGGCGGCGGCGGCCGCGGTATGCACGTCGTCAGGAAGCCCGAAGAGCTCACCGGTGCGCTCACGCGTTCGGCGCGCGAGGCCACGGCGTACTTCGGGCGACCCGAGATCTTCCTCGAGCGATACATCGATCGCGCGCACCATGTCGAGGCGCAGGTGATCGCGGACACGCACGGCAACGCGTTCTTCCTGGGCGAGCGCGACTGCTCGGTGCAGCGGCGCCACCAGAAGCTGATCGAGGAGACGCCATCGCCGGTCGTCGACGCCGAGCTTCGCGCGCGGATCGGCGAGTCGGCGTTGGCCCTTGCCAAGGAGGCGGGCTATGTCAACGCCGGCACGGTCGAGGGGATCGTCGACGAGAACGGCGCCTTCTACTTCTTGGAGATGAACACGCGCCTGCAGGTCGAACACACGGTGACGGAGATGGTCACCGGTCTCGACCTCGTCGCGCTCCAGATCCGCGTCGCGCTCGGCGACAAGCTCGAGCTCGACGACGTCGCTCCGCGCGGGCACGCCATCCAGTGCCGCATCAACGCGGAGGATCCCGCGCGGAACTTCCTGCCCGGACCGGGTCGCGTCACGCGGTACCGAGAGCCGTCCGGTCCGTTCGTCCGCGTCGACTCGTTCATCGAGGCCGGACGAGAGATTCCCTCGGACTACGACTCGATGTTCGCGAAGCTCGTCGTGTCGGGCGATACGCGCGAGCGCGCGATCGAGCGCATGCTTCGCGCACTCGGCGAGTTCCGCGTCGAGGGCGTTCCGACGACGATCCCGTTGCACCGGTGGATCCTCGGTACGCGAGCGTTCCGCAAGTCGACGCACACGACGACGTGGCTCGAGAAGGCCCTGCGTGACGCGGAGCTCGAGCTCCCCGCCGGGGGCCCGCAACCCCCGCCGACCGAGGTGAAACCGCCCGTCCCCGCCGAGCTCCTCGTCGAAGTGGACGGTCGGCGCGTGCCCGTCCGGATCTTCGACCAGCGTCGCGACACCGCGCCCCGGCCTCCGAGCCGCCTGACCGCGCACCACGACCAGGCCGTGCACAGCGTCGTCACCGCGCAGATGCAGGGCACGGTCCTCCGGGTGCTGGTCGAGGTCGGCCAAGAGATCCAGGCCGGCGACGTCGTGTGCGTCCTCGAGGCCATGAAGATGGAGAACGCGATCCCCGCGCCGCGCGAGGGTGTCGTATCCGAGCTCCCGGTCCGCGAAGGTCAGGTGGTTCAGGCGGGCGACACGCTCGCGGTCATCGACTGAGCGCCGCGGCGTGCTCCTGCACGCTCTCCGGGGCGATGAGCTCGGCGGGGGCGATCGCCTCGGGCGATGACAGGGCCCACGGTAGCCACAGCCCGAAACTCGTCCCCTCCCTGTTCGAGCGCTCGAGCCACACGCGACCGCCGATCGCCTCGCTCGTCTTCTTGCAGATGTACAGGCCGAGACCGGTGCCGCCGACGCTTCGCGTCGCCGAGCTGTCGACCTGGAAGAACCGCTCGAAGATGTGGTCCTGCGCCGCGACGGGAATGCCGCCGCCTTCGTCCTCGACCATGATGGCGACACCGCCGCCGCGCTCCTGCCCCCGGATCGTGACTCGCGTGTCGGGAGGCGAGTACTTGAGCGCGTTCTCGACCAGGTTGGACAGGATCTGATGGACCCGTGCATCGTCGGTCTCCACGAGCGGCAGCCCCGGTCGGAACCTGAGGTCGAACGTGTGACCGTGCGCGCTCGGCGTGAGCTCTAGGACGACGTCGTCGGCTATCTCCTCCAACGAGACGACCGAGAGCTGCAGCGGCTCGACCTTCGCCTCGAGCTTGGCGACGGCGAGCAGCTGTTCGATCAAGCGGCGCAGGCGATCGCCCTGCCGGTCGGCGGCCTCCAGGAACGAGCGCCCTTGCTCGTCGCCCAGACCCGGCCCGAGCTGCAGAAGCGTCTTGAGGTAGCCCTGGATCGACGTCAGTGGCGTCCGTAGCTCGTGCGAGACGACGGCGACGAAGTCGTCTTTCATCCGTGACAGGATCTTCTCCTGCTCGAGGGCGTACTCGAGCCGGGCAACCAGGCGCGTGTTCTCGAGCGATGTCGTGGCGCCCCAATGCGCCGCGATGACGGGGACCGCGAGGAGCGGAACCAGGAGCAGACTTCGGTCGGCCACGATCAGGGCCACCGGCGACATCGCGACGAGCGCCATCGCCGTTCCGGCCTGGAACCAGAAATCGGCGAGCAGGTAGCGAACGATCGGCTCGCCTCGTGCGAGCGCGAGCCCCACTCCGGTGAGGACGTCGTTGACCAGGAAGAGCACCGCCGCCGCCGCAAAGATCGGGATCAGGGACGCCGGCGAGATGTCCGCCGTGCCGCCGATCGCCTCATAGACGGCGCCCGCGGCCGCCACCGAGATCGTGTACTGGCCCACGTTGAACAGGACCTTGAACGGGCGCTTGCCGTAGAGGACGTCGGCCACAATCGTCGCCGCGGCGAAAACGATCGCCGCCGCCGCCGTGCCGAACGCGAGGAGCACGGCGAAGCCGAACGTGGTGGATGTGCCGATCTCCTCGACGTTGCTCTCTCGCGGCAGCGTGATCGGAAACAGCTCGCCGATCAGCGCGAGCGCCGCCAACAGCCAGAAGCAGATCGTGTTCGCAGCGATCGCGTCCAGGTCGAGCCGGGTGAGGAGTGGACCGAGGAGACCGAGCCCCACAACGGTGACGGCCCCGACGTACGCTCGTGCCACGAGCGACGTCGGGGCATCGCCCCCTTCATCGTGTTCTCGGGGAGGAACTACGACCGCGGGACTACTCTTAGAAGAAGGCATGCGGACGCCACTTGCGCGGCGCGCCGAGGACGTACACGAGGACGACCAGAAGCACCGGCGAGTACCACGCGCGCTTCAAGAGGTTCTGCACTGCCGTGTCACCTCCTCCAACAACCGGGGCGGTAGCGCCCCCTCGAGCTGGACTGGCCTCTGACACTCCCTGCCCGGG
>CALGFI010000256.1 GCA_937881155.1 uncultured bacterium
TGGTGAGCAGGTTCGCACGCAGCTCCTCCTTGACGGTGAGGTCCGGATACTCGGCGGCGCGAAGCTCGCCGATCGTCGTGGCGGCGGTCACGGGCTCCAGACTATCGGGGTTCCTCGGAAACCAGGGCCTAGCGTTCGACGGGGCGCCAATCCGGGTGGAGTTCGTACTGAGCTGAGATCGCGATTCGTGTTCGCGTGCGGCTGCGTATGTCGATAACGACAATGAGCTGCCGATCCAGCTTGTATCGCGATCGGGTGAACGCGAGCCTCGCCCCGTCGGGCGACCACGCGGCCGCCCAGTCGAGCGCCTTGTTGTTCGTCAAACGGCGAAGACCCGATCCGTCGGGACGAATGAGATACACATCCTGACCGCGGGCACGTCGGTTGCTGATGAAGGCGATACGAGAGCCGTCCGGCGACCAGACCGGTGCCATGTCGGTCGCAGGGCTCGTTGTCAGCCTGCGTTCGTTTCCGCCGTACGAGTCCATGACATAGAGATCGAAGTTTCCTTCTCGCCGACTTGCGAACACGATCGCTGCGCCGTCAGGCGACCAACTCGCCCGCGTGTTCGTCCACCTACTTCGCGTCAGTCTGGTGAAGTTGGATCCGTCAGCGTCCATGACGAAGATCTCCTCGCGACCGTCGTCAGAGCGGCCCAACCCGCCCATTAGGATCCGCCGGCCGTCCGGCGACCAATCCGGCCCGAAGAACCCGCCGGCATCGGTCAGCCGACGCACGTTCGAGCCATCCGCTCTCATCACGTAGATGTCGGAACCCTCGCCGTCGAAGCGCTGAAACGCGATTCGACTACCGTCTGGAGACCAGTCCGGCCCGTAGTCGATCTCGGCTGTCAGCTGGCGTTCGATCCCGTCCGAGCTGACGATCCAAATACCTCGTCGCTCCGGTTCCCGAACGAAGGCAATCTCTCCAGTCTCCGAAGCCGATCGAGCTTGGACGTCACCCGCGAGCGAGAGCAGCGACAAAATGCCGATAATGAATCTCATGGCATGAGTTCCGACTGGCCCGCCCGCGATCGAGTTCCCGGATCGCCGATACGGCTAGGCGAGGCCGCGCGAGGCGAACGCCTCGCCGTAACGCCTCGCGCTCATCCGCCGGGTGATCTCGGCCGTTAGTACGAGAAGCAGCGAGGCGAAGAAGATCACCGAGGAGACCGCGACGAGCTGCGGCAGCTGGCTCGGCACGCGGAGCTGACCGAACAAGAACACCGGCCAGGTCGCCTGCGTGCCGGCGAGGAACGAGGCGATCGCGTACTCGTCGAACGACAACGTGAAGGCGATCAGGAAAGACGAGAACAGCGCGGGCGTCAGCAGCGGAAGCGTGACGCGCCGGAACCTGTGCCACGGCCCGGCGCCGAGGTCCTGTGCCGCCTCCTCCAGCGAGATCGAAAGCCGTTCGAGCAGCGGGATGATCGTCAGCGCCGTGTACGGGAGTGACACCACGACGTGACCGATCACGACCGCATGCAGCCCGAGACCGATCACGTAGCCCGTCGAGTCGGCGAGGAACCGGTCGAACGCGGTCAGGAGCACCAGCAACGAGATCCCGAACACGAGATAGGGAACCACGAGCGGTGAGAAGAACAGCGCGGACGCAACCGACTTGCCGACGAATCGCCTCCGGACCAGCGCGAACGCCACCAACGTGCCGAGCGTTACGGCGATCGCGCTCGACGCCGTCGCCACGATCGCGCTCCGCCGAAGGGCCGCGAGCAGCGACGGGTTCGACAGGGACCGCGAGTACCACTCGGTCGTGAACCCCTGCAGGGGGAAGGTGACGTCCCCGTCGTTGAACGAGAGAACCGCGAGGATCGCGATCGGAAGGTAGAGGAACAGCACGAGAACGACGAAGAACACGGTGAGGACTCGCCGAGCCGAGTTCGAAGTGGCGACCTCCATGGCGCCTCAGCCGGTCGCGACGCTGCGGACCTGGAGGAATCGACCGAACAGCGCCATCAACCCGGCCACGACGGTCAACATGAACAGCGCTAGCACGGAGCCCGTCTGCCAGTCGAGCGCCCCGGTGAACAAGTTGTTGATCGCATTCCCGAACATGTAGCCGCTTGGCCCGCCGACCAGGAGCGGCGTGACGAACTCGCCGATCGTCGGGATGAATACGAACAGGAACGCGGCCAACACCCCAGGAAGGCTGAGGGGCAACGTCACTCGGACGAACGTGCGCCAGCGGCTCGCGCCGAGGTCGCCAGCAGCCTCGAGGACGCTGCGGTCGAGGTTCTCCAGACTGACGAAGATCGGCAGGGCGACGAACGGAACCCAGACGTACGCGAGCACCAACATCACCGCGAACTGCCCGTACAGCAGCCACGTGATGGGATCGTCCGGGCTGCGCACGTGCGACCATGACAGGAACGAGTTCAAGACGCCCTGCTCGCCCAGGATCACCTTCCACGCGAGAACGCGGAGAAGGAAGCTCGTCAGGAACGGCGCGATGATCAGGAGCAGCAGCACGTACTTGCGCCGCCTGACGCACAGGGCCAGGTAGTACCCGACGGGGTACGCCAGCAGCACCACGACGAGCGACACCGTGAGCGAGATCCGGATCGACTTCCAGAACAGCCCGAGGTAGATCGAGCCTCCCCCGAGGAAATGCCCCCAGTCCTGCAGGGAGAGCACGCCGCTGTCGGTGGGGAAAAGGGACACGGCACCGACGCTGTACGCCGCGATGAACCCGACGGGGATAACGAAGAACAGCACCACCCAGACGAGCGGACCCGACAGCAAGCCGAGCGTCGAGCGGCCGCCCCCACGACGCGCGCGGACGGCGACCGGGCTGCCGGCCCCCTCCAGGGTGGCCACGGATCTAGTCAGCCGCCGGACGGATCAGGCGGCCAACACCTCCTGCCAGTATTGGTCGTAGACGTCCCGCCTCGGGATGTACGACTCGGGGATCGACCGCGGCGGCTCGAGGATGGACGGGTCGTCGAGGTACAGCGCCTCGACGACGCCCTCGGGCAGCTTCGCCAGATCGACCTCTTGGTTCGCATGGCCGTAGTAGTAGTAGGCCATCAGGAACTCCGCGGCCTTCTCGCTCGCCCACGAGTCCACGTACGCGTGCGAGTGGTGGTAGTTCTGCGTGTCGGCAGCGAGTCCCATGCCGCAGACCCACGTCACGAGCCCTTCCTTCGGCTCCATATATAGGTAGTTCATCCCGCGGTTGGCCGCGTAGCCCACGGTGTCCGGCCACGCGTAGCCGATCCACACCTCTTCGGACTTGAAGGCCTGCCAGAAGTCGAACGATTGGTTCCACATGAACCGAACGAGGGACTTCTTCGCGATGAGGAAGTCCCGCATCTCCGCCAGTTCTTCATCGGTCATGTCGAACGGATCGGGAACCTGGTGGAAGATCCCGGCGATGTAGAGCATGTTGACCGTGTCGACCCACGAGATGCGTCCGCCGTACCGCTCGTCGAACAGGATCCCGAAGGACTGCTCGTTCGGCTCGACGTGATCGAGGTTCACGAGCGGCGCGATGAACCCCCAGTCCACCGGGACGAAGTATTGCTGACCGTCGACGACCCCCTGCTCCATGAGACTCGGGTTCAGCGCCGAGAAATTGGGGATCAGCGCCGTGTCGAACGGCTGTACCAGCCCGGCGTCGACCCAATCCCGGTAGCGGTAGCCACACGGGTGGACGACGTCGAACGACGTCCCCGAGACGGCCTTGGTGAAGCCGGCGCTGTCGTTCTCGTACAGGATGAACTCGGGGGTGTCGCCCGTCTCGCGCTGGTACTGACTCCACAGGAACTGCTTCTCTTCCCGGGGGTAGTAGTCGCCGTTGCCGTAACCCGACCAGTCGAAGACCTGGAGGTTCCCCGGCTCTTCCTCGATCGAGGGACGCTCTCCGCCGGTGGCCCTTGGGCCGGCGTCCTCCGCACGACGGCACGCGGCGAGGAGGGCGGCGCCGACGCCGCTCGCACCGGCCAGGCGCATGAACCCCCGGCGATTGAACCGTTCGGCCAACAGGCGATCCAGGTCCCGCATGCATTACCCCCCTGACCAGCGGAATCGATCTCGAAGCCGCCGTATTATGCGCTGCGCGTCGCGACTCCGAAAGGTACGGGGAGGCACAACGCTCAGGACACGCCTGGCGTACGGGGCGATCGTTCTGACACTGGCCGGATGCGCCGGCTCATCGCTGACACCTCCCGTCGTGCCGCCCTCCGAGGTCGGGGGCCTCACGCCGACGACGACGACGCTCGTCACTGCCGAGGACGTGGCGGCGGAAGCCGTGGACGCGGAGGCGCTCTCGGGCATCCTCGACCTCGCCGGTTTCCAGGGCGGCGTCCGCCGCGCGTACGCCGGTGACGGCCGGGCGATCCGCCGCGTGGAGGTCGGCGTTCTCAGCTTCGAGTCGAACGACGGCGCGTCCGCCTACCTCGCATGGCTCCGAGCGAACGTCGCCGACCTCATCGGTGCGGTGCGCACCCCGGACAAGATCCTCTTCGGCGACGTTCCGCTGGTCGTGCACCGACCCGACGGCTGCTGTCCTCGCGAACCGGCGGTCGCCCTCGCGGCGTGGAGCAGGGGGCCGCAGGTCGTCCGTGTGCTTGTCGCCGGCGCGGCGGCGGACGGCCGGAAGGCGATTCGACTCGTGCGCGAGGTCCACAGCTCGCCGTTTCCGAAACCCGATGCTTGAAGCGTTCGACACCATCGCGACCGGGCTCGACATCCCGAGTGTGTGGCGCGTGGACATCGCTTTCCTCCGCCTATAGGC
>CALGFI010000257.1 GCA_937881155.1 uncultured bacterium
GGAACGATCATGGTCGTGTCGACCACGGCGCTCGACCGGCTCGAGCAGGTGGGTACCGCGTCGACGTTTCCGAAGTGGTGGCAGCTGTACGTGTTCACGGATCGCGAGTTCACCGCGGAGATGCTCCGCCGCGTCCACGCAGCGGGGTACGCCGCCATCTGCTTCACGGTGGACTTTCCTGTCGGGGGCCTGCGCCACCGCGACACGCGGAGCGGTTTCGAGATGCCGTACGGCACGACGCAGGGCGAGCACGCATTCGACCCGCACATCTCGTGGCGCGACCTCGCCTGGATCCGCGAGCTCGCCCCGCTGCCGTTGTTGGTCAAGGGCATCATGACGGCGGAGGACGCCAAGATCGCGCTCGACCAGGGCGTCGACGGCATCGTCGTGTCCAACCACGGCGGCCGGCAGCTCGACGGCGTCGCCGCGCCGATCTCCGTGGTTCCCGAGATCGTCGCGGCGGTCGAGGGTCGGATCCCCGTTCTCATCGATGGCGGCGTCCGGCGGGGGATCGACGTGTTCAAGGCGCTCGCCCTCGGGGCGTCGGCCGTGTTGGTCGGACGGCCGGCGGTGTGGGGACTCACGGTGGCCGGGGAGCAGGGCGTGGTGGACGTGTTGACCATCCTGCGGGCCGAGCTCGAGAACGCAATGGCCCTCGCCGGTGTTCGAACGGTCGGCGAGATCACGCCGGCGTTCGTCGCGCCTGCCTGACGGACCGGTTGAGGCGCGCTCGCTCCGTCTGCGAGCATGCCAGCGATGTCACGGATCGATCTCCACACGCACACCGACCGTTCCGACGGTACGTTCGCCCCGGCCGAGCTGGTTCGTCTCGCAGCCGAGCGAGACATCGACGTGATCGCGATCACGGATCACGACACGACCGAGGCGCTCGAGGAGGGCAGGACGGCGGGCACGAGTTCCGGCGTCGACGTCGTCCCCGGAGTCGAGCTCTCGGCCGAGCACGACCGCAGGAGCGTTCACGTCCTGGCGTACTGGGTCGACGTCGGCGATCGCGGGTTCCAGAGCGAGCTCAGTCGTCTCCGCGACCAACGTCTCCGCCGCGGCGAGCTCATGGTCGAGCGCCTGGCCGAGCTCGGCGTCCCCGTTTCCTGGGAGCGTGTGCTCGAGATCGCTCGCGGAGGCAACGTCGTTCGTCCGCACGTCGCGCAGGCGCTCGTCGAGGCCGGCCACGTCGCGTCCGAGGAAGAGGCGTTCGATGTCTGGATCGGCGACGACCGGCCCGCCAACATCGCGAAGCACGCGCTCGCGCCCGTCGACGCGGTCCGTCTGATCCGAGAGGCGGGCGGTGCGGCGGTCGTGGTGCACCCCGGCATGTGGGAGGGCGAGGCGCCGCTCCCGCGCGACGTGATCGAACAGGCGAGGCGCCGCTCCCGCGCGACCTGATCGAACAGATGGCGGATGCCGGGCTCGCGGGCCTCGAGGCTGAACACACCGACCACACGCCCGAGCAGCGCGAACGCTACCGCGCGCTCGCCGAACAGCTTGGGCTGGTGCCGACGGGCGGTTCGGACTGTCACGGCACCCGGTACGACCCGATCCGGCTCGGCGGCGCCCTGTGCGCCCCCGACGACTTCGCCGCGCTCCGCGAGCGAGCCCGATGAACCGCTGAGCCCCGCTGCGACATGGCTCGGTCACGCATCCTCGTCGTCGGCGCCGGATTCGCGGGCCTCTACGCCGCGATCGGGTTGAAACGAGCGGCGCGCAACGGCCATCGCGTCACCGTCGTCAACCCCGAGAACTTCATGCAGTACCAGCCGTTCCTTCCCGAGGTCGCCTCCGGGACGATCGATCCGCGCGCGGTGGTGGTTCCCCTTCGCACCACACTTCGGCATTGCGAGATCGTCGTCGGTACGGTGAACCGCATCGACCAAGCAGAGCGTCATGCGGTCGCGACGCTCGCGGACGGTTCGGAGCGTGAGCTCGGGTACGACGTCATCGTCATCGCGCCGGGTTCGACATCCCGGGTCCTCCCCATCCCGGGCCTCGCCGAGAACGGCGTGGGTTTCAAGACGGTGCAGGAGGCGATCCACCTCCGCAACCACGTGCTGTCGCGACTCGACGTCGCCGCCGCGAGCGACGACGAAGATCGACGGCGGGCCGCGCTCACGTTCGTGTTCGTCGGCGGCGGCTACGCCGGCGTCGAGGCGCTCGGCGAGCTCGAGGACCTCGTTCGCGACGCGATGCGCACGTATCCCTCGCTCGCGCCGTGGCACCCACGTTGGATCCTCGTCGACGTCGCGCCGAAGATCCTGCCGGAGCTCGGCGACGATCTCGCCTCGTACGCGCAGGACCGGCTCGTTGAGCGCGGCGTCGAGATCGCCGTGAACACGCGCCTCGAGTCGTACCTGGACGGCACCGTTGTGCTGTCGGACGGCAGTTCGTTCAAGGCCGACACGCTCGTGTGGACGGCTGGCGTCCGCCCGTCGCCACTGGCCAAGGCTTCAGGCCTTCCCGTCGACGACGCGGGGCGCATCCTGACGGACGACTACCTACGCGTGCGGGGCGTGGACGACGCGTGGGCGGCAGGCGACGCGGCCGCCGTTCCCGATCGAACGACGGGAGCGCTGTCGCCTCCCACGGCGCAGTACGGGATGCGACAGGGACACCGCCTCGCGCGGAACGTCGCGGCGGCGCTGGAGCGTCGGGAGCTCGAGCCGTTCGAACATCGGAACATCGGCGCCGTGTGCTCGCTCGGGCACTACAAGGGCGTCGCCCAGATCTGGGGCGTGAAGGTCAAGGGGTTCCCGGCCTGGTTCGCGCACCGCAGCTACCACCTCTACGCGATGCCGACGCTCACCCGGAGGGCGAAGATCGCCGCGGATTGGACCGTCGCGTTGCTGTTCCCTCGCGACCTCGCGCAGCTCGGATCGCTCGAGCGGCCGCGCGAACCGTTCGAGCGCGCGGCGAAGGTGTGACGGCGGCTACCGCTCGGCGCGGTTGACCTCGACCGCGGCCGACAACGCGGCCTGGCTACGTTCCAGATCGGGAAGCTCGTGCCCGCCCGTCAGCTCGCGAACCGCCCAGTTCGACAGATCTCGGATCGAGATGATCCCGACCAGCTTGTCGTCCTCGACCACGGGGAGATGTCGGATCTTGAGCCGAGCCATGTGTTCCGCGGCTTCGGCGATATCCGTTCGTGGCGACACGGTGTCGAGGTTCGTGGTCATCCGGTCGCCGACGCGCGTCGAGCGCGGATCTTCGCCGTCGGCCACGAGGTTCACCAGGTCGCGTTCGGTCACGATGCCGGCGAGGCGTTCGCCGTCCATCACGACGACCGACGAGATGGAGTTGTCGTGCAGGACCGCGGCTACGTCCGCGAAGCTGCCGTCCGCCGTGGTGCTCTTCACGTCGGCGTGCATGATGTCCCTGACCTGCATGCCTGATCCCTCCGATCGAGAACGACTGGTCAGTCAGTCTATTGGTGCGGTGCAGCCGGGCCAAACGCGGCCGGGGCGCCTCAGTGGTCGGAGGTGCTGCTGAAGTTGAAGGACTCGATCTTGAGCGCCGGAACGAGCGACGCGCTGAAGAAGAATTCGCTGGCGAGCTCGCTTTCCTTGCCGATCATCGTCGTGGCCTGGAGTGCCTCGAGGATCGACTGCGTGAACCGGAGGTTTTTCACGGGGTACGCAACCTCGCCGTTCTCGATGAGGAACGTGCCGTCCCGTGTCATACCGGTGATCGACGACTCGATCGGGTGGACGACGTTCGAGTAGTGGAACCGCGTGACCAGGAGGCCTCGTTCGGTCGAGGAGATCATGTCCTCGAGCGACGCGTCGCCCGGTTCGAGGACCACGTTCAACGGGAACGGACCCTCGGGGTTCGGCGGCGGGAGCGCGTGCCCCGTCGTGGCCTTCCCGGCCTGCTTCGCCGTCCGAAGGTCGTACACACCGTCGCGGAACACGCCCCCCTCGATGAGCGAGACGCGTGAGCGCGGCACGCCCTCGAAATCGAACGGCACGCCCAGGGTGTCCGCACGGCGGGCGTCGTCGTACATCGTCACCTGATCCGCAGCGACGTGTTCGCCTTGGCGACCCGACAGGCACGAGCGTCCCTCGACGATCTGCCGGCCACCGAACCCGATCCACGCGAGGAACCCGACGAGCGTCGACACGGCGGACGGTTCGAGGACGACGGTGTAGCGCCCGGGATCCACGTCGCGGGGGTTCTTCGATGCGCTCGCCTTGCCCGCGGCGCGTTCGCCGACCGTCCCGGCGTCCACGTCATCGACGCTCGCGGCGAACACCTCCGAGAACCCGCTCCCACCGTCGGCTCCGGTGATCACTGTGGTGACCGACGCGCGTGAGGTCGGCGCCCAGCAGAACTGGCCCTCGGTGTTCAGGACCGCGACCTCCATCCCGATCGTCTCGAACGCACCGGCGGCGACGAGCCCGTTCGACAAGCGTCCGACGAGATCCGCTACGCCGTTCGCCCTGCGCTCGGGCGACGTCGACGCCGTTCCGTCGTCGAACCGCGACGAGTCCTCGACGGGATTCGGCGGGGCGAGTCCCGGAAACAGCGGATCGGGCGCGACGACGCCGGCCATCTCCTTCGCGCTCTCGGCAACGCGTCGAGCGCCGTCGGGCGACAGATCGTTCGTCGACGCGACGCCGACGCGATCGCCGATAACCACCCGTACGCTGAGGTCAGTGTCCTCGCGCGACGTGCTCTGGTGGATCGAGCTCGACGCGAACCGGGTGAGTCCACCCCATTCGTGAACGAACAGGACCTCGA
>CALGFI010000258.1 GCA_937881155.1 uncultured bacterium
GGGCTCTCGCTCCTGCTGATCGCCGTCGCGTTCGTCGTGATCTTCGGGCTGCGCGGACGGTTCCTGCGATGAACCTCCTGGCGGGCGCGTGAGCATCTCCGTCGACGTCGCCGCTCGACGAGACTCGTTCGGCGTCGAAGCCGCGTTCGAGGCGGCGGCGGGCGAGACCGTCGCGCTGCTCGGGCCGAACGGTTCCGGCAAGTCGACGCTGGTCGCGACGATCGCCGGTCTCTTGCCGCCGCTTCGCGGCCGGATCGAGCTCGAGGGCAGCCTGCTCGACGACGCCGGTTCGCGTACGCACGTCGCACCCGAACGACGACCAGTGGGCGTCGTCTTCCAGGACCTCCTGCTGTTTCCGCACCTGTCGGCGCTGGAGAACGTCGCGTTCCCCCTTCGCGCCCGAGGGGTCGCTCGCTCCGAAGCACACAGGCGCGCGCTCGGACTCCTCGAGCGCTTCGACGTGGACCAGCGTGCGCACGCACGTCCCTCCGACCTGTCCGGCGGGGAAGCGCAGCGGGTTGCGCTGGCCCGCGCGCTCGTCGCGCAGCCGAAGCTCCTGCTCCTCGACGAGCCGCTCTCGGCGCTCGACGTCGGCGCGCGAACGAGGATCCGCGACCTGCTCCGCGAGGAGCTCCGTCGCTTCCCCGGCGTCCGGATCATCGTGACGCACGACCCCGTGGAGGCGACGACCCTCGCCGATCGGCTCGTGCTCCTCGAAGGCGGACGGATCACGGACGTGGGGACGCCGGACGAGATCCGGACCAGGCCCCGAACCCGGTACGCGGCGGATCTCGTCGGCGTCAACGCGTTCCGGGGTCGGCTCGACCGGCTCGAGGACGGGTCGGGCGCGATCGTCACCGACGGCGGCCGGATCGTCGTTGCCTGGCCCGAGTGGTACGAGGGCGGTGACGTGATCGGCGTGCTCCGACCTCCCGACGTCACCCTGTCGATCGAGCTTCCTACGGGCTCGGCGCGAAACGTGCTGCGCGGCGTGGTTCGTTCGGTCGTCATCGACGGCCAACGGGCACGCGTGCGGCTGGCGACGTCGCCCGAGCTGATCGCGGAGATCACCGCGGGATCGGTCGGGCGCCTCGGACTCCGCCACGGCGTCGAGACATGGGCGTCGTTCAAGGCCGTGGAGGTCGACGTTCATCCGCTCTGAACGCGGTGCCCCCCGACGACACGACGATCGGCAGAGGCGTTCGTCGTCATCCGGCCACCGCATGTCTGCGGCGTCTCGTCGTTAACCGCTCGCCGAACCGTCCCCCTGCTCGCTCCACCAGTCGTCGAGAAGCCGGTATGCCTCGTCCTCGTCGACCGGACCGCGTTCGAGCCGCAGCTCCATCAGGAAGTCCAGCGCGTGTCCGACGGCGGGTCCCGGCCCGATGCCGAGATGGTTCATGACCTGGTCGCCGTTCAGCGGTGAGCGCATCGACTCGAGGTTCTCCTCTTCGGCCAGGCGCGCGATCCGGTCTTCGAGGTCGTCCTGCAGTGCCTCGAGTTTCTTCGCCTTGAACCGGTTCTGCGTCGTGCAGTCGGCGCGCGTCAGCTGGTTCAGCCGATCGAGGAGGGGACCTGCGTCGCGCACGTATCGGCGAACCGCACTGTCGGTCCATTCGCTGTAGCCGTGGAACCGCAGGTGCA
The DNA here is from genome assembly GCA_937881155.1 of uncultured bacterium. Taxonomy (GTDB): domain Bacteria; phylum Actinomycetota; class UBA4738; order UBA4738; family HRBIN12; genus CALGFI01. The sequence goes on from CALGFI010000258.1 coordinate 1,645, forward strand.
TCTCGACCAGCCGTGACACGTCGTCGACGACGTGCGTCGGATAGCGGAGCGCGGTGAGCCGGTCTCGCGCCATGCGAGCGCCGACCACCTCGTGGTGGTGGAACGAGACGCCTTCGGGTGTGATCTGTCGCGTCTTCGGCTTTCCGACGTCGTGCAGCAGCGCGGCGAGCCGGAGCGTCAGGTCCGGCTCGACGCGTTCGACGACGGCGTACGTGTGATGCAGCACGTCCTTGTGGCGTTGTACCGGGTCTTGCTCGAGCCGGAGCGCCGGAAGCTCCGGGACGAACTCGTCGGCGAGACCCGTGTCGACGATCAGCTCGAGTCCCTTCGAGGGCTTCGCGCCGAGCAGCAGCTTCGACAGCTCGTCGGAGATCCGCTCGGCCGAGACGATCCCCAACCGTGTTCGCAGCCTGGAGATCGACTCGACCACGCGCGGCGCCGGGACGAACTCGAGCTGCGAGGCGAACCGCGCCGCCCGAAGCATCCGCAGCGGGTCGTCGCTGAAGGAGATGTCGGGGTCGAGCGGCGTGTCGAGCCGGTGCGCGGCGAGATCCTTCACACCACCGAACGGGTCGACGAACTCGCCGTCGGGAAGCCGAACGGCCATCGCGTTCACGGTGAAGTCACGGCGCGACAGGTCCGTCTCGATGTCCTTGCCGAACGTGACCGCGGGCTTGCGGTGTTCCTCCGCGTAGACCTCCTGGCGGAAGGTGGTCACCTCGACGACGCGATCGCCGCGGCGAGCCGCGATCGTCCCGTACTTGACGCCGACGAGGCGAACGTTGCGCTCGGCCCAGTCACGGAGGAGTCGAGTGGTCTCACGCGGCAAGGCATCGGTGGCGAAGTCCAGATCCGCGTCCTCGCGTACGCGATCGAGCAACAGGTCCCGGACGATGCCGCCGACCAGATACAGCTCGTGCCCGGCGAGCCGAAAGCGCTCGCCCATCTCCTTGGCCAGGGCTGGAACCTGCACGACGGCGCCGCCCGGTCGCGACGGGTCGGCCATGGCGGCCAGGATACCCCTGCTCACCGTCCCGATTCCGTCGTGGGATAGCGTGCGCGCGTGTTGCTCGAGGGACTCGGGTTCGTGTGGGCGATGCCGAACACGCTGCTCGGTCTCGTGGTCGGCGCACTCACGTTCCAGACGCCTCGGATCCACGGCGGCGCGATCGTGTTCGACCGTGGACCGCGCGGAGTGACGTGGCTGCTGCGAGCGATGAACCGCACGGCGATGACGCTCGGGTTCGTGATCGTTTCGGCAGCGCCGGTTGAGGGACGCCTGCTCGCGCACGAGCGGCACCACGTCCGGCAGTCGATGCTATGGGGACCGCTGTTCGTTCCGGTGTACCTGGCGCTGACGATCCCGTTCGGCTACAAGCGACATCCGATGGAACGCGCCGCCCGCCGCGCGGCCGACGAGATCCAGGCGGGCCGGTGAGGGCTCCGTGACGTCCAGGACGTCACTCCCCGCGATCGGAGTCGTGTTCGAGGATCTCGGCCTCGGCTCGATCGAGCTCACGGTCGATCGTTCGCCGCGAGCCCAGGAACTTCGAGCCCAGGATGATGAAGACCAGCAGCGCAAGGATGGCGATGCCGGCGGGGGTCGAGTACCTGGCCCACCGCTCGTAGCTGGCCCCCAACGCGTAGCCGATGAAGGAGTGCGTAACGCCCCACATCAGCGAGCCCGCGACGTCGTAGACGAAGAAGCGCTTCCACTCCATGTGCGCCACGCCAGCGACGATGAACCCCACGCTCCGAACGACAGGAATGAACCGCGCGAAGAAGATCGTCTTGCCACCGTGCGTCGCGTAGTAGCGTTCGGCGACGGCGATCCGCTCAGGCGTTACGAACAGTCGGCGGCCGTACCGCTCCAGGAACCCGCGCCCGTAGCGGCGGCCGATCCAGTACCCCACGTTGTCGCCGAGCACCGCGCCGACGACGACGATGACGATGACGAGCGGCAGCCAGAGATCGCCGATCGCCGCGTACACTCCGCCGAGGAGGACGAGCGTCTCGCCGGGGACGATGACGCCAGCGCCGATCGAGTTCTCCAGGAACGTCGCGAGCCCAACGACGAGGTATCCCCACGGCGCGTCGAGGTACGGGCGGAGGAAGTCGATGACCCGTTCGAGCACGGTCGGCAAGTATAGGGAGGGGCATTCCGCCGACCGTCGCACATGAAGACGCGCACCGAGATCTCCGCCGGCGGTGTCGTCTATCGACGCGTCCACGACGAAGTCGAGATCTGTCTCGCCGCCCGACGAACCCGACGTGGCGACCTGGCGTGGGGCCTTCCGAAAGGTCTCGTCGAACGCGAGGAGGCGCCCGAGGAAGCCGCGCTCCGAGAGGTCGCCGAGGAAACGGGCCTCCAGGCCGAGATCGAAAAGGATCTGGGGACGGTTCGGTACTTCTATGTTTGGGAGGGCGTGCGCGTTCGCAAGCAGGTGCGGTTCTACCTGATGCGCGCCACCGGTGGCGACGTCTCCAACCACGACGACGAGATGGAGGACGTGCGCTGGTTCCCCGCGCGGCGAGCGGTCAAGCGCACGAGCTTCCGCGGTGAGCGCGAGCTCGTCGAACGTGCGGTCGAGCTGCTTTCGTGAACCCGCTGCAGATCGCGCTCGGCGTGGTCGTCGGACTCATGGCCGGGACGCTGTCGGGACTATTCGGTGTGGGCGGCGGCGTGATCACGCAACCGGCCGTCTACGCGCTCCTCGGTGGTACGCCCATCCAGGCCGTGGCGACGCCGCTGCCCGTGATCTTCCCCACGTCGGTCATGGCAGCGTACGCATACGCCCGCGCGGGAGAGGTGAGCTACCGCGCCGCGCGGTGGGGAGCCGGACCGGGGATTGTCGGTGCGACGATCGGCGCCTACCTCACGAGGTTCGTGAACCCACATGCTCTGCTCCTCGTTGCCTCGACGCTGATCGGACTGTCCGGCACGCAGATCATCCGGGGACGAACTCCGTCGACCCCGTGGGAGAAGGGCATGACGCCGGTGTGGAAATACGGGGTGATCGCGTTCGGGGCGGGATTCGCATCGGGCCTGCTCGGCGTGGGAGGCGGAATCATCATCGTCCCGGCGCTCACGTTGCTGATCGGCATGCCGCTCAAACGCGCGCTCGGGACGTCGCTCGTGCTCATAGCTGCGCTCGTCGTTCCTGGGACGCTCGTCCACGCCGCGCTCGGTCACATCGACTGGACGATCTTCGTCGTCCTCGTGGTGGGCGTGGTGCCCGGAGCGTTGCTCGGCTCCCGGATCGCCCTCGGGGCACGGGAACGCACGCTGCGGCTCGCCGTGGGTGCGTTTCTCGTCGCCATCGCCGTGGTCTACGGCATCGAGCAGATCGTCTCGCTGGTCGGAGACGGTGGATAGGATGACGCGGCCGGCGATGCGCAAGCTCGTGCTGCTCGTCTCTCTCCTGTTGCTCGGCGTCGTCTTGGACATGCCGGTCGTTGCCGCACAACAGACGACGTCGATCCGGCTGACGCTTCTGTCGCAGACGCCGTGGAACTCCTCGTACGAGGAGGACGGTCGGGAGCTCCTGGTCCGGTTCCGCGCCGAGAACTTCGGCGCCGAGTCGATCCCGGAGCTTTCGATCGGGGTGACGCTGTTCGGACGTCTGATCTCCAGGACGGAGTTGGAGGAGGCATTGATCTCGGATCCGGCCCTCGCGCTCGACCTCGAGACGTACGCTCGCGAGGGGTCGATCGATCCGCGCGCAACCCGCGACTTCGAGGTCCCGTTCGCGCTCGACGCGGGCGGCATCGATCCGGTCCAGTCGGGCGTCTACCCGTTGAAGATCGAACTCCGCAGCGGAACGACGTCCCTCGGTGCGATCCGGACGCCGGTCGTGTTCCTGGTTCGCCGGCCCGAGACACCGCTGCGGCTGTCGTGGACGTTCGTTCTGGATCATCCGATCGAGTTCGGACCGGACGGCGTGTTCACGTCGACGTCACTCGAGCAACGGCTCGCTCCCCGCGGAGCGCTCTCGTCACAGATCCGCGCGCTCCGGGCGCTGGCGACGAGGCCTCCACAACCCGTCGTGGACGTGGCCGTGTCGCCGATGCTGCTCCGACAGCTGGCGATGATGCGCGACGGATACAAGGTCATCGTCGCGGGCGAGATCCGACGCGTGGAAGCCGGCGATGACGGCGCTGGCAACGCCGGTGATGCGCTCGCGGACCTGCAAGAGATCGCCGCCGCGCCGAACGTGCGCCTGAGCGCCTTGCCGTTCTCGGCCCCCGAGCTCCCCTCACTCCTCGCGGGAGGACTCGGTCAAGACCTGACCGCGCAACTGGAGCGTGGACGAGACGTCGTGGCGACGCTTCTCGAGACGACACCCGTACCGGGCGTCCTTCGTCCGCCCGGCAGCGCCATCGACGACGCGACGATCCGTGAGCTCGCGGCGGCCGGCATCTCGACCGTCATCGTTGGGCCCGAGACCGTCGAAGCGGAGCCGCACCCGCAAGGCTTCGCAGGCCCGCCCACGGCGACGCTGGGCGACGACGGCGAGATCCACGCGGTCGTCCCCGATCCGGCCGTCGCCGCGTTGCTCGAGTCGTCCGAGGCGACGGGCGATCCCGTTCGAGACGCGCAGATCGTCGTCGGCGCGCTCGCGTCGATCTGGCAGGAGCAGCCCGGATTGCTCCGAGGCCTCGCGCTCGTCGTGCCTGAGGACGCGACCCTTCCGGGCCGCTTCTACGTTCCCTTCACTCGAGCAATCGCGAGTGCACCATGGCTCACGCCGATGCACGTCGAGGAGTTGACGACGACGTTCGAGCCGGCGGAACCGTCGGTGCTCGCGCCGACGTCGCCGAGCCTGTTCGATTCCACGTACGTGAATGAGCTGCGGCAGTCCCGGCGCCGCATCTCAACGCTCCGGGATGTACTCATCGGCGACAGCGACGAGCCCGATCGCCTGGAGACCACGCTCCTGCTCGCGGAGTCCCGTCAGTTCCTCTCTGATCCCGCGAGCGGCCTCGCGTTCATCGCGGACGTTCGCGACGCGGTCTCCGCCGTGTTCCGTTCAGTAACGATCGACACCGCGGACAACATCACGCTGACGTCGAGCACCGGGAGCGGGATCCCCGTGACCGTTCGCAACGGCGGGGAGACCGCCCTCCACGTGCGGCTGCAGCTCTCGTCGCCCTTTCTGCTCGGAACCCCGCCGGAGCATGATCTCGAGCTGCGCCCGAGGGAGGCGCAGACCATCACCTTCCGCGTCAACGCCAGATCGACGGGGCGTTTCGAGGCGACGCTCCGGGTGCTCGCGCCGCGCGGGCGTCACATCGGCGACCCCGTCAAGATCACGATCCGATCGACGGTGTACAACCGGATCGCGCTCTGGATCACGATCGCCGCCGCTCTCGTGCTGTTGGGGTTGTGGGCGAGGAGGTTCATCCCACGCCGGACGTCGTGAACCCACAGCCGCCAGAGACGGACCCGCCGGCGGAGGAATCGGGGACCGCGTTCGTCCGCAACACCGCGGTCATGTCACTCGGCACGGCGCTCTCGCGCTTGACGGGGTTCCTTCGTCTCGCGGCGATGGCGTTTGCGATCGGGATCGCCGAGTCACGTCTTCCCGACGCGTACAACGTCGCGAACATCACGCCGAACATCGTGTACGAGCTCGTGCTCGGCGGGATCCTCACGTCCGTCGTCGTCCCCGTCGTCGTCGAGTGGTTGCAGGAGCGCGGACGGGACGAGGCGTGGGACGTCGTCCGGCGACTCCTGACGATCGCGTTCCTCGTCCTGTCGGGAGTGGCGCTCGTGGCGATCGCGCTCGCGCCGTGGATCGTCGACCTGTACACGTTCGGCGTGCGGCCGCTCGACGACCGTGCGATCGTCCGCGAATACTCGACGTTCTTCCTTCGCTGGTTCATGCCCCAGGTCGTCTTCTACGGGATCGGGGCGATCGCGATCGGCCTGCTGCAGGCGCATCGGCGGTTCGCGGTGCCGATGTTCGCGCCGATCCTGAACAACCTCGTGGTGATCGCGACGTTCCTCGCGTTCGCCGCGATGGACGACCCGCCGGCAGGCTCCCACGAGCTCGCGACGACCGCCCAGAAGTTCGTGCTGGCGATCGGGACGACGGCCGGTGTCGCCGCGATGACGATCGCCCTGTGGCCGGCATTGCGGGCGGCGGGGTTCCGCTTCGTCCCGCGGCTGGGGTTCGCACACGCCGCCGTTCGGCGCATGTCGCATCTCGCGAAATGGATCCTGATCTACGTTGCCGCGAATCAGGCCGGACTGCTCGTCGTCATCGTGCTCGCCGACCGGGTCCAGGGCGGATACACCGCGTACGCGAGCGCCTTCATCCTGTTCCAACTCCCGCACGCGATCTTCGCCGTCTCGATCTTCACCGCGCTCCTGCCTGCGATGTCGGGGCGGTGGGCGGATCGGGACTCGGATGGATTCCGACGTCTGCTGGCGCAGGGAATCCGCGGGACGGCGGCGATCGTGATCCCCGCTGCGCTCGGCTACCTCGTCCTCGCCAGGCCGATCGTGCGCTTGCTGCTCGAACACGGTGTGGCGGGTCCGCGGAGCGGCGAGCTCGTCTCGGACGTCCTCGTGGCGTTCTCCGTCGGATTGTTCCCGTTCTCGGTGTTCCAGCTGCTGCTCCGCGGCTACTACGCGATGCAGGACACGCGAACGCCGGCCGTGGTGAATCTCGTGGCGGTCGCGATCAACGTCGCCGTGGACCTGTTCCTGTTTTTCGTGCTCGATCTCGGCGTGCCGGGGCTCGCGCTCGGCCACGCCGCGTCGTACGTGTTCGGTGGGACGGTACTCACGGTCCTGATCGGGCAGCGGCTCGGCGGGTTGGGCGGAGGACGCGTCCTCGAGAGCATCGGCCGCAGCGCGCTCGTGGGCGTCGCGACCGCCGGCGTCGCATGGGTCGTCGCGTGGGCCCTGGGCGAAGCGATCGGGGCGCAGTCTCTGCAGGTGTTCACCGCGGTCGCGGCCGGACTCGTCGTGTTCCTCGTGGGTTCGAGCGCGCTCGGCATCGAGGAGGTGGACGCGGTCAGGAGGCAGCTCGTCGGACGGTGGAGACGATGACCGCGAACTGCGGTTCGCGTCTCGGCGACGACGGCGGGCTCGTCGGCAAGCTGCTCATCATCTGGCTGGTTGCGTCGGCCGTGCTTTTCGTGGCGCTGTGGGACGGCGGATCGATCGGCATCGCGTACCTTCGCAACGCGAACCTCGCGCAGGATGCGGCGCGGGCGGGCGTAGAACGATTCGAGGAGACCGGCCAACGAAGTCGGGCCGAACGAACTGCCATCGCGACGGTCGCTGCAGCCGACGGCGATGCCCGTGTCGAATATGTCACGGTCTCCCGTCGGGGCAAGATCACGGTGGTCGTCACCACGGACGCGGGAACGCTCGTCGCCGGGCGGATCGGATTCCTCGACGACCTGACGGCTGTCACATCGACGGCGACGGCGTCCCCGGGCTGACGACCTGCGCTGCGCGCGCCGCTCCGAGCTCGCGCGCATCTGCAGTTGGGAACGCGGCCGGGCATACACTCAGGGCGTGCAGACGCAGCACGGCGCGACCGTCATCGCCGATCGATACATCCTCGAGGAGGAGCTCGTCCGCTGCGCGGCGGGGACGACGGTGCGGGCTCGGGATCGACTGCTCGGTCGCGACGTCGCGGTGACGCTGATCCATCCGGCTCTCGGCGACGACGACACGTTCGCCGCGTGCCTGTTCGAGGAGAGAAAGCGCGTCGCGAAGGTCTCGGGTCGTGGCATCGCGCGACTGCTCGATACCGGAGAGGAGGACGGGATCCTGTTCCTCGTCCGCGAGCACGTCGATGGCGAGACCGCGAGGGAAGTGCTGCGTCGCGACGGTCCGCTCGACACCGACGTCGCGGTTGGTGTCGGGGTGGCCGTTCTGGACGCGCTGGCCCTTGCCCACGACAGCGGTGTGCTGCATCTGGGCATCGGGGTCGACGACGTCGTCGTCAAGGCCGACGGAACCGCGTCGGTCACCGGGCTCGGCATCCCTTCGGCCGTCGTCGAGGGGAAGCCCCGAGAGTCCACCCGGTTCATCGGCGACCGACTGGCACCCGAGGTCGCGGCGAGGGCGTCGCCGGAGATCGACGATCCCGAGATCGACGCGCGCGCCGACGTGTTCGCCGTAGGGGCGCTC
>CALGFI010000259.1 GCA_937881155.1 uncultured bacterium
ACCCCGCGTTCCGTGCGGACGGGACGATCACTCCAGGGAACGCGTCGCAGATCAGTGACGGCGCCGCCGTCGTCGTCGTGACGAGCCGTGAGCGGGCAGACAGGCTCGGCCTCGCGCCGATCGCCGAGATCGTCGCCCACGGCATGTCGGCCGATCGGTTCCCGTACCTGCACACGGTTCCGGCGATCGCGCTGCAGAACGCCCTCAAGAAGGCGCAGCTCGACGTCCACGACCTCGGGCTCCTCGAGGTGAACGAGGCGTTCGCCGCCGTCGCGCTGAACGTCACGCGCGTCCTGGGCTTCGACGAGGAGCTCGTCAACGTGAACGGCGGAGCCGTCGCGCTCGGCCACCCGATCGGCGCTAGCGGCGCGCGGATCGTCCTCACCCTCGCCCACGAGATGCGCCGGCGCGGCGTCGATCTCGGCGGCGCGACGATCTGCGGAGGCGGCGGACAGGGCGACGCGCTGGTCGTACGGCGCATCGCCTGACGCATGGGCGAGCTCGAGCGGTTCGAGCTGCCCGAAGAGCTCGAGGAGTTCCGCCGGCTGGTCCGAACCATCGCAGAGGAGAGGATCGAGCCGCGCGCGGCCGAGATCGACGAGACGGACGAGTGGCCCGAGGACGTCTACAAGGTGCTCGTCGAGAACGACCTGATGGGCGTGGGCTACCCCGAGGAGCACGGCGGTTCGGGCGGCGGCTCGCTCGCGTTCGGTGTGTTCATCGAGGAGCTCTCGCGGATCTCGGCCGGCGTGTCGCTCACCCCACTCGTCTCGAAGCTCGGCGTGATCCCGCTGGTGGTCGCGGGTGACGACGCAAAGGCCAAGCAGATGACCGAGGGGATCGCTCGCGGCGATGTGCTGATGTCGTACGCGCTGACGGAGCCCGGCGCGGGTTCGGATCCCGCCGCGATGACCACGCGGTACGAGCGAGACGGCGATGAGTTCGTGCTGAGCGGAACGAAGCGGTTCATCACCGGCGCCGGTGTTTCGCACGGGTACGTCGTGTTCGCCACGAAGGATCCGTCGATGCGCGCCAAGGGCGTATCGGCGTTCCTCGTGATGCGCGACGACCCAGGAGTCTCGTTCGGGCGCAAGGAAGACAAGATGGGCATCCGCGGATCGCCGACGCGCGAGGTGATCTGCGACGGGGCACGCGTCCCCGCCGACCGGCTGATCGGCGAGGAGGGTGAGGGCTTCGCCTACGCGATGCGAACCCTTGACTACTCGCGGCCGGCGATCGCCGCGCAGGCGCTCGGCATCGCGCAGGGCGCGTTCGACTTCGCCGCCCGATACGCGACCGAACGGCAGCAGTTCGGGAAGCCGATCGGCGAGTTTCAGGGCGTCTCGTTCATGCTGGCGGACATGGCGATGCAGCTCGAGGCGGCGCGGATGCTCGTGTACAAGTCGCTCGCGCTCTGCGACGCGGGCGACGAGCGGATGACGTACTTCTCGAGCGTCGCGAAGTGCTTCGCGTCGGATGCGGCGATGCGCATCACGACCGACGCGGTACAGGTCCTGGGCGGGTACGGCTACATCCGCGAGTACCCGGTCGAACGGTACATGCGGGACGCGAAGATCACGCAGATTTACGAAGGGACCAACCAGATCCAGCGCGTCGTGATTGCACGTGAGCTGCTGAAGGCGTTCGCCTAGTGCAGTTCATCGTGATCGGGCGGGACGGCGACGACGCGGATGCGCCCGAACGTCGCGCCCGCGTGCGGCCCAAGCACCTCGAGTTCATCCGACCGTTCGTCGATCGGGGACAGGTTCTCCTTGGTGGCGCGATCCTCGACGACGCCGGGACGATGGTCGGATCGACGATCCTGGCGGAATTCGAGACTCGAGCCGAACTGGACGGGTGGCTGCGGAATGACCCGTACGTGACCGAGGGCGTGTGGCGGCACTTCGAGGTTCACCCATTCCGCACCGCCGTCGGCGCATGGATGCCGGACGAGGCCAGAAGCTGAGGAAGCCCGCTACATAAATCCCATCCGGCGCTCGGCTTCGCGGGCGTGCGGCCACCGGCGAATTGGGTCGGGAAGCAGCGGCAGCGTCGAACGCACGGTGGCCGCGGCCGCGGAGAACGCTCGTTCCGTTGCGCCGTTCCACCGTAAGCCGAGCTCCCTCCGCATTCGCGCAGGGAGCAACCCGACAGACAGCAACCCCGAGGCGATCCCGGCGGGCCACAGCACGAGCGGAGCTGGTGGGGAGAGCACGAGACGGGCAACCGACCGGCATTCGTCGCCGATGTGCAGCGTCGACATCGTTCGCGTGAGGTACGCGCGGAAATCCGTGTACGTGGCGGGATGGAGAGCCTCCGGCACGCCGAACGCCGTCCCCATCCTGCGCATCTCGCGGTAGTAGCGCTCTCGAACGGCGAGGGGGATCGGCCGCACCAGGCGCGCGTACGCCTCGATCGACGAGTCGACGAGCGTCGCATGCACCCACAGCAGGAGCTCCGGATCGAGCGCCGAGTACCGCGCGCCGTGGCGCTCTCCGTTGACGGCGTCGTGGATGCCGTGAACGCGTTCGACCGCGGCCTGCCACTGCGACGAGTCGCCGAAGATCACCGTGAGCGCCGTGTCCACGGTTCGCCACAGCCGGTCGAACGGTGCCACCGTGAAGTCGCTGTGATCGGCGACGCCGGCCGCGACCATCGGGTGCGCGACCTGCATGAGCAGCGCTCGGCCGCCGCCCATGAGCAGGATCGACTCGGCGTTGATCCGCCACGCCAGCGATCCGGGACCGAACAGTCCCGGGTCACCCTCGGCTCCGCGCGTCGGCTTCGGGAAGCCCCGCACGACGTCACCGACGCCCCGAACGAGCGTTGTCGTCACCGCGCGAGCGTAGCCCCCAGACCGAGGGGTGCGGGCGTTCCCCGGGGCGGCCTTGCCTTGGGATATGGCCGAATGATCGCGCGCCGTAGACAGATGCTCGGAGGCGTCGGAGCCCTCGGCTACGCTTCGGACCGATGACGGATGCGGTGCGGAGGGCTCAAGGAGCGAGCGCGGTGCGCGCGGTAGCCCCCCAGTCGGTCGTCATGGCGCCGACCGCTGCCGAGGAGGCCCGGGTGGTCAACCTCGAGCTCTACGAGCGCGGTCAGCTCGACGACGCGGCCGGGTTCGTGGTCGACCTCCTGGAGCGCCCCGGAACCGATATCCGAGTGCTCGAAGCGCAGCTCGGGCTCGACGAGGCGCTCGTGGTCGAGGGCCATCCCGACGGGTACGAGCTCGTACCGATCGAGCCCGTCGGACCCGGCGTCGTGTGGGCGATCGACGGCGGATCGTGCGTCGTCGCCGACGGGCGGTCGTTCCAGGTCGTGGGGCATCGAGCCGCGCGCGTGCGGTTCCAGAACGGATCCACGGCAGCGATCGAGCGTCCCTCGCTCGTGGTGCACGCCGTCTCCACCGAGGAGATGGACAGGCTCGCTCGCGCGGCGCTCACCGAGCTCTGCGGCGCCGAGCCGGAGCGCCTTCCCGACCTGCCCCGTCCGGTGGATGCGCTTCGGGAGTGGTCCGAGTGGAGTGAGGTGGCGCGGACCGTCGACGAAGCCCGCGAGGGCGACCTGGTGCTCATCGACGGGTCGCTGCACGGCGGGCCGCTCGTTCCGCAGACCGTCGTGCAACGCGTCCATCGGCGAGCCGTCGAGCAAGGTGTCGCCATGGCCGGCGTGGTCAAGGCGTCCACGCTGTACTGGGGACGGAACGCGCCGCTCGTCGGGCTGCTGAAACGTCGTGGCGACCGCGAGGCGCCGTCGTCCAGATGGGCCGCGCGCATCTCGACGGACCCGAAGTTCGGACGGCTGTACGTCGGCGACATCTTCGTCGCGCATCTCGCGCCGACGGCGTCGTTCGCGTTCAGGATCGACGTCGCTCGCGGGCCACTCGACGCGAACGAGGTCCTCGGGCGCGTCGCGGCGCTCGCCGACGACCCGGCCTTCGTCGGGTATCCCTACCCGCTCGCCCGAGCACACCAGGCGGCGCGGGTGACGGGCTACGACGTCGTGGATCTTCGGCGTGCCTTCCGCGATGCGCTCTCCGGCCGCGGTATGGCCGAGGACGACATCGAGGTCTTGTTCCAGGACTTCCACGAGGTGCTCAACCGGTGACGGTGGGCGAACGAGGCGAGCGCGAACGCGCGAGCGGTCGCCCCCCGGGAGGGGACTACAAGGGGCGGCTGTTCGGTAAGAGCGTTCTCGAGGCGACGTTCCGATCGTTCTACGGCTCGGACCTGTTCCTCGGGGAGCTGCTCGCGGCGGAGGATCTCGAGCGCGCCAGGCGGTTCCTGTTCCGGGTGATCGACGTGACGTTCGGCTCGGACTCGTCGGATCCATCGTGGTCCGAGCGAACTGCCGGCGCCTACATGATGGGCGACGCGTCCGGCGCGACGTACGCCCTGCACGATCCGGAGCAGCGCCTGTACAAGGTCGCCACGTGCCAGCCGCTCGGCTACCTCGACGCGGGCGGGTCGTTCCGAAAGCCCAAGTCGCTCCCCGCGCAGTTCGCCAAGGTCACGGCCCCGACGCCCGAAGACTTCGAATTCCTGCGCGAGCGCATGGGCGACGTCCGCGTTGGTCTGTTGCGCTCGGGCGAGGAGACGATCGATCTCGAGGTCGGGATCAAAGGGCAGACGCTCACCTCGCACGTCGGCGTCTTCGCCACGACGGGGATGGGCAAGTCGAACCTCATGAAGGTTCTCGCCGGCGAGATCCTGGCGTCGCAGGGGAGGTACGCCTGCCTGCTCTTCGATCCGCACGGCGAGTACCTCGAGGGCGGCAGCGGAACGCGGCGCGGCCTCCGTGAGCACCCCTGGGCGGCCGACCGGCTTCGCGTGTACGCCACCAGGGCGACGGGAGCCCGCGCCACCGCGCTCCGTCTCGCCCTGTCCGAGCTGACGCTCGGCGATCTCCAAACCGCGTACGAGTGGAGCCACGCCCAGGAGGACGCGATCTACCGGCTCGTCCGGTTCTTTCGCGAGGAGTGGATCAGCAAGGTCGGCGAGGAGGACGACGTGTCGACGCTCGCCGAGGACCTGAACGTCGCGACGAGCACGCTGCAGGTCATCCAGCGTCGCGCGCAACGGATCCTCGAGCTGCCCTGCATCTCGCGGGATCCGTCCCAGCCGTCGCTCTCCGCTCGGATCGTGGACGAGCTGATGGATGGCTACTCCGTGCTCGTCGACACCAGCGGGCTCTCGTCGATGGAGGAGATCCTGGTGGCGTCGGTCATCACGCGCCGTGTCCTCGATGCCTATGCCGACGCGTACCTATCCGACCGGGATCGGTTCGCTGCGCTCCCGCCGACGCTCGTCGCGCTCGAGGAGGCGCAGCGCGTGCTGTCGCGCGTGGCACGTTCGGACGAGAACGTATTCCCGCGCCTCGCGCGCGAGGGGCGAAAGTTCAAGGTCGGGATGTGCGCGGTCTCACAGCAGCCGAAGCTGATCGACGACGAGCTGCTGTCGCAGTTCAACACGTTCTTCATCCTGGGCCTGGCCG
>CALGFI010000260.1 GCA_937881155.1 uncultured bacterium
CCGTGGCGACCTCCGAGCCCGATGACGTCAACGTGACCACGCCGATCTGGTCGCCCCGCCCCGGCGGGAACCGAACAGTGGGATCGGGCATCACCTCGGGCCGAACGGTGGAACCGGCAACGACGAGCGCGTGCCGCGTGTCCCCCGCTGCCACCGAGACGGCGCGCCCGTCGACGTCCACCGTCCCGAGCGATCGTCCCTCGGCAATCAGCAAACGACGGTCGAAGCCCGCGAACCCGAAGTTCATGAGCGACGCGGCGTCCGTGAACGCCTCTCCTGAGGCACCGAGCACGATCACGACGACCTGTTCGTCCCCGCGAACGGCGGTCCCCACGACGCAGAAGCCCGCCGGCGTCGTGAACCCGGTCTTGACGCCCGTCGCGCCCGGATACAGCCACAGCAGGGCGTTCCGATTCTGCACCACGCGAGGCTCGACTCCCCTCGACCTGACTGCGTGCGCGCTCGTCGAGACGAGCTCCTCGAAGCCGGGGACCTCGTACGCGACCCGGGTGAGCCGAGCAAGGTCCCGCGCCGTCGAGTACCCCGAGTCGTCGAGGCCGTTCGGCGAGGCGAACGCCGTGCGCGCGAGCCCCAAGCGCACCGCCGTCCGGTTCATCATCGAGACGAACTCGTCGACGGAGCCGGCCACGTGTTCGGCCAGGGCCACCGCGGCGTCGTTCGCCGACTGAAGCATCAACGCGTAGAGCAGCTCCCCCACCCGGATCCGTTCGCCCGCGCCGAGACCGAGGCTGGAGATGCCGACGGTCGTGCCGGTCGCCGCCGTCTCGCTCACGGTGACGACCTCGTCCGGGCTCGTCCTCGTCATCACGAGGTAGGCGGTCATGATCTTCGTCAGGCTGGCGATCGGACGTCGCTCGTTGGCGTTCGACGCGTACAGCGCGCGACCGCTCTCGAGATCCATGAGGATCGCGGCGCCGGCGTGGATCTCGGGCGGTTCGGTGCTGGGAGGCGGGGTTCGAAGGACAGACGGGAACGGCGACGGAGACGTTCCGCCTCCGGGGACCGGAACGGGTGTCGGCGGCGGCGGCTCGACCGTCTGCGCCGCGCCGCGCGGAACGATCGCGACTGCCGCGCTGACGGCCAGAACGACGACGATGAGGATCCGGGCCGGTCGATCCGCGAGCGGACGCGTCACGGCGACGCGGTCAGGCGCCGATGTGCTGGCGCAGCTTCGCGCGGAGGAGGGCCTGCTTCAGCTTCCGTGACGAACGCGCCAAATCGTTGAGCGAGTTCGTCGCCGCGCGCCGGGCGTCGGGATTCCGCTGACGCAGTTGCGGCATCACGATCGTCTCGAAGAATCCGGCCTCGCGTTCGGCGAAGTGCTTGTACATCGTGAGGTGCCTCGGCTCCACGCCGTAGCGGAAGAGGTCTTTCACGATCGACAGCACGATGTAGTCGTCTCCGTCGAAGTACCTCGCGGCGTCCGGCCCGTGTGAGTGCACGAGCCCGAACGACTCGAGCTCCCTGATGCGGTCCTTGTCGACACCGGTCGCCGCCGACATCTCCTCGATCGACATCTGCAGGCCGGTCGGGGGCTCGGCGAGCTCCTCGTCGGGTTCCGCCGCCGCCTCATGTGCGCCGCCGACGCCGTCGGCGTGTCCGTCTCCCGCCTCGATCTCCAGCAGTCGATCCTTGATGACCTTGAGCGGGAGGTACTCATCGCGCTGCATCTTGAGGATCGATTTCAACCGGTCGACGTCCTTCTCGTAGAACTTCCGATAACCCGACGGCGTGCGGTCAGGATCGATCAGGCCCTCGGACTCGAGGAAGCGGATCTTGCTGATGGTGATGTCGGGAAACTCCGTCTTCACCGAGACGAGGACCTCTCCGATCGACTGATAGTTGCGCGTCGCCATCCCGCTCACTCCCCCGCGAAGAACACGAGCCTGAACTTGCCGATCTGAACCTCGTCACGGGACGCGAGCTTGGTCGACTCGACCCGCTCCCGGTTGACGTAGGTGCCGTTCAGCGAGCCGAGATCGCGGATGTACCAACCGTCCGGCTCGTTCCGGATCTCGGCGTGCTTGCGGCTCACGGTGATGTCGTCCAGGAACACGCTGCTCTGCGGGTTCCGACCCGCGGTCGCGTGGTCGCCGAGCAGGAACGTCGACCCCGCGTTGGGACCATTCTTCACCAGAAGGAGCGCTTGGCCGGGCTCGAGCTCATCGTGAGGGAACGGGAACTCGTCGTGAGCCTCACCCTCGACCTCGATCGGAGCGATGCTGATCGTGGTCTCGTCCTGGAGCGGAGCACCACAGTTCGCGCAGTATCGAGCGTCGTCTTTGTTGGGGTGTCCACAGCGGGTGCAGTACACCTTCGAGCGTCCCCCGAGCCGTCTCTGAACCTCAACGTTCGTCTCGAGGTGTCGTTCTCGACCTCGAGCGGAAGTAGACGCTACCCGCCCGTGCTGGAAGGGTCAACCACACTGTCGCTGGACGGACGCTCTACCTGGAGGGCGCCCTCGCTCGGCGTCCAGGCGAGATCGATCGCCTACCTGACGGTCAGGTGCGCTGTTGGTCGACCAGCGACCGGTATGCCGCCGCGTCCATGAGCCCATCGAGCTCGGCCGCATCGGTCATGGCCAGCGCGACGATCCACCCGTCGCCGTACGGCTGCTGGTTCACGAGCTCCGGCCGCTCCTCGAGCGCGGCGTTGCGTTCGATGACGGATCCCGAAACCGGCGCGTAGACGTCGGACACCGACTTCGTCGACTCGACCTCGCTGAACGCCTGGTTGGCCGTCACCGATGTGCCGACCTCGGGAACGTCCACGTATACAACGTCGCCGAGCGCGTCTTGGGCGAAGTCCGTGATGCCGACGCGGACGCGGCCGTTCCCCTCGTCGCGGGCCCATTCGTGCTCCTTGGTGTACCGAAGATCTTCGGGGAACTCCATGTCGCTCCTTCGTCGTGCTGCGCGCGAGGCGGCGCGCACGTTCGCGCCGGAACCTAGCACGAACGACACGTCTACTCGGAGGCCACCGCGTGGCGCGCGTCGCGCGCGTACAGCACGGTTGCCACGACCATCTCCACGATGCCCGCCCCGTACAACACCCATCCGCACGCGAGGAACGCCGGCGCCAGGGCGTACCCCAGGTTCCCCCACGCCACCGCCCCGATCGCCGCCATCAGCGAGAACGTCGCGACCTTGCCGATGTACCGGACGTCGATGCGTTTCCCGCTGCGAGCGAGGAGCAGGATGCCGGCCACCAGGACGAGCGCGTCGCGGAGGAGGATCGGGAGGGCCGCCCAGAGCGGGAAGGCATCCCGCGCGACGAGCGCGACGAGACCGGCGGCGATGGCGATGCGGTCGGCGAGCGGATCCAAGACCTTGCCGACCTCTGAGACCTGTCCCATGCCGCGGGCCACGACCCCGTCGAGCCAGTCCGTGGCCAGAACGACGGCGAAGACCGTGAACCCGACCGCCGTCGTGTCTCGATCCACGATGAGCAACGCGAATACGGGGACGAGAGCGATCCGCAACAACGAGATCGCGTTCGGGATGGTGAGGAGCCGATCCGTGGGCGGCGTCGTGCGCGTCACCTCACGCACACCCGCATCCCGTCGGGCCGGCCGGATTTGAACCGGCGACCTTCTGACCCCCAGTCAGACGCGCTAACCAAGCTGCGCCACGGCCCGTTCGACCAAGTCTAGCGGCCTCGCGCGCGCGCCCGCGACGGCCGGAACCGCAACCGGATCGGGACGCCGTCGAGATCGAACGCTTGTCGGAACCGGTTTTCGAGGAACCTTCGGTACGGGGCGTCCGGCGCACGGCCGCCGAAGATCACGAACGCCGGCGGGCCGGCCGCGACCTGCGTCCCGTAGCGGTATCTGCCCCCGCCGGGCGGGGGACGATCGGACACCGCAGCTTGGAGGACGTCGTTGACTGCTGCCGTCGGCGCTCGGCGTGCCCAGGCGTCGTGCACCTCGAGGAGTGCCGGCGGGAGCCGGTGGACGCCCAGGCCCGTCCGCGCAGAGGTCCGGAACACGGTCGCACGGGCGTACACGGCGAGCTCCTCGCCGAGGAGCTTGAACGTTCGATCCTTCTCCTCGACGAGGTCCCACTTGTTGGCAGCTATCAGCACGCCCCGGCCTGCTTCCATCACTCTCGCCGCGATGCGCTTGTCCTCCGCCGTGAAGCCGTCCGATGCATCGAGGACCAGGACGGCGACGTGCGCCCGCTCGATCGCTCGTTCTGCCCGGACGAACCCGAAGTACTCGACGCCGTGGACCTTCGCCGGACGCCGGAAGCCCGCCGTGTCGACGAAACGAACGGCCCCGCCCGGCCATTGCACGACCGCATCGACGGCGTCGCGCGTCGTGCCGGCGTCCTCGAACACGACCGAGCGCTCCTCCCCGACCAGCCGATTGAACAGGCTGGACTTGCCGACGTTCGGACGGCCGACGAGCGCGAAACGCGGTTCCCGATCTGCCTCCGGTTCTCCTGGGCGTGCGGGCAGCAGGTCCACGATCCGGTCGAGGAGGTCTCCGGAGCCGCGCCCGTGCAGCGCCGAGACGGGAAGGGGGTCGCCGAGCCCGAGACGGTGGAACTGCAGCGAGTCGGTCTCCTCGCGTTCGGTGTCTATCTTGTTGACCGCAACGAGCACGGGAACGGCGACGCTACGCAGCCGACGCGCAAGCGAGGCGTCCTCCTCGACCGGTCCGGTCTGCCCGTCGACCACCAAGAGGATGAGATCCGCCTCGGCCGTCGCGCGCTCCGCCTGCCGGGTGACCTCGACGTCGATCCCACGAGCGGCGTGCACGTAGCCGCCGGTGTCGATGATCCGGAAGGTCCTCCCCCGCCAGGTTGCCTCGAGCTCCACTCTGTCTCGCGTGACGCCCGGCGTCTCGTGCGCGATGGCCTCGCGTCGCCCCAGCAGGCGGTTGGCGAGGGTCGACTTTCCCACGTTCTGGCGCCCGACCAGGGCGACCGTGGGAAGGCTCATCAGCGCGCGGAGCCGTCTGTCCGTTCGACGCCGGCCCTGATCATCGACGTCCCCGCTGGGCGAGGCGGCCCCGGGTCGTCGCCAGGGCCTTCTCGTAGACCTGGTCGGAGGTCATGCCGGTGGTGTCGATCGCAACGGCGTCGCCGGCCGGACGGAGCGGGTTCGTGCGCGCGTCGAGCGCGTCCCTCGCCGAGAGCGCGTCGCCGACGGGCTCGGCCGGCGCGGACCGCTCGTTGATGCGCCGCGAGATGCGCTCGGACTGTGCGGCCTGGAGGTAGAGCTTCACGTCCGCGTGAGGCGCGACGACCGTCCCGATGTCTCGACCCTCGACCACACCTCCGCGCTCAGACAGTCGTCGCTGCTCGGCGCGGAGCACCTCGCGGACGTGCGGATGACTGGCCACTCGTGAAACCCTCGACTCGACGTCTGCACTTTGTAACTGTTCGCTCGCGCGTGAACCGTCGATGGTCAGCTCCGGCGGCCGAACGCGCCAATCCAGATCGAACGTGATCTCCCGCGCGAGGGCAGCGAGAGCGTCCGCGTCGTCGGGGTCGACTCCTCGCTGAAGCGCCTGGAGGGTGAGAGCTCGGTACATGAGGCCCGTATTGAGGTACGGCAGGTCGAGCGTCTGGGCGAGCCGCCGCGCGAGCGTGCTCTTCCCGGATCCCGCGGGTCCATCGATCGCCACGATCACCGCGCTCACGGCTCGAGCCTCGCGCCGAGCGCCGACAGGGTCCGCACGAAACCGGGGAAGGACACGTCCGCGGCCTCGATGCCGTCGACCGTCACGGGGCCGCCCGCGGCCAGCCCTCCCACCGCGATCGCCATGGCGAGCCGGTGGTCGGCGCCAGACGAGGCGCTTCCACCGCGCAGGCCTCCGCCGGCCACCACCAGCTCGTCGCCTTCGATCCGCGCGTCGCCTCCCAGCGAGCGGATCGCGTGTTCGATCG
>CALGFI010000261.1 GCA_937881155.1 uncultured bacterium
CGATCGAGAGCTCGGTCGCGTTCCACGATGGCGTGGCGTACTTCGCGAACTCCGGTGGCCTCGTACAGGGCTGGGACATCTCGCGCGTCCTCGAAGGCGGCCGACGAACCCGTCGCGTCTTTCGGTTCTGGACGGGGGAAGACACCGACGCGACCGTTGTGATCGATGAGGACGGGTTCGTGTACGTCGCCAGTGAGCTCGAGCGCTTCTCGGCGAGGGCGATGGAGGTTGGGCAGCTGATGAAGCTCGACCCGTCGCGATCCGAGGATCCGCTCGTTTGGTCGTTCGCGATCCCAGAGCTCGGGCGCGACGGCTTCGGAGGCGCGTGGGCGACACCGGCGATCGACGGCGACATGGTGTACATCGCGACGAACCACGGCGACCTGATCGGGATCGACCGCGACACCGGCGCCGAACGCTGGCGGATCCCGCTCGTAGGCCCGACCTGGTCTTCCCCCGTCGTCGTCGACGACGTGCTGATGCAGGGCGACTGCTCGGGGGATCTCCACGCGTTCGACGTGTCGCGGCCCTCACGCGAACCGCCGTTGCTGTGGACCGTTCCCCTCGGCAGCTGTATCGAGTCAACTCCCTCGGTTCTCGAGGGCATGATCTGGGTCGGAACGCGCGGCGGAAACGTCTACGCGATCGGCGACCGCCGCAACTGAAGGCGCGTCAGAGCTGCGGCAGCTAAGGGGATCTATGTGGTCGGCACGTGACGCGCGCCCATCACGCGAGAAAGGCCGCAGGCCTATGACCTGCGGCTTCACCTTGTGGAGGTGAGGGGATTTGAACCCCTGACCCCTGCCGTGCGAAGGCAGTGCTCTACCGGACTGAGCTACACCCCCGGGGAACGACCAGCGTAGCAGCCCGGTCTTTCAGCCCACTTACGATGGGCCGCCGATCTGCCGGGTGTGCCGCTCGAGGGCGTCGTGCAGGTCCTGCGAGACGCGCGCGACCGACAGGTCGCCGCGGGTCTTCTCGATCAGGCTTCGCGCGACGTCGGTGCTCCGCCGCAGGTTTCCCGTGATCGCGTCCGGATAGTCCATCGTCACGAGCACCGCGTACATGTCGTCCATCGCGGAGAGCACGGCCTCGCCGTCGGCAATCCTGCCGTGCCGCAACAGATCGAGAGTATGGCGGCGGGCCTCGCCGATCGCCTCGGCCATGCCGTTGAGGTAGGGAGCGTCCTCGACGGCGAGCTCCTCGGGCGTCGGTGCGTGCGTCGCGCCCGAGACGACCGCCTCGGTGATCTTCGCCTCGGCAAACTCCTTCTGCGCGTCCTGCAGGTAACCGGCGAAGCGAATCTCGGGATGATCGCGGACGGCGTCGAGTCCGGCGTCGATCGACGCGCGCGCCTCATCCATCAGACGGTGCGCCAGGTCCAGCTCTCCACGGTGGATCGCGCGGATCGCGTTCGCGCAGGACCTGATCGCGGCCCGCGATGCGGGAAGCGCACGCTCGCGAGCTTGCATCGTGGAATCGAAGCGGCGCGCGATCGCCTCGGACGTTCGTTCCAGATCCACGCGGAGGGATGCTAGATGCCCGCGACGCCTGCGCGCTCGATGTCGCGCTCCCGCTCCCGCGACCGGACCACGATGTTCACGAACTCGTCGGCGTCGAAGAACGCATGGCCGTTCGCCTGACCGTTGTGGACCGCGTGCCCGTTCGACGCGTGGCCGTTCGCCTGAACGTTGTGGACCGCGTGGCCGTTCGCCTGACCCCTAGGGGCGGCATGACCGTTCGACGCGTGACCGTTGTGAACGGCCTGACCGTTCGACCTTTGGCCGTTCGTCGTGTGCCGAGCGGAGCCGTCGACGGCGTGCGCCGATCCGTTCACGCGACCTGGAGCCACCGGCCTGCGGGACGCGGGCCCTTCTCGCTCCCTCAGCGTCACGAGCAGCCACGTGTACAGAGCGAGGAGGATCATCATCGAGCCGGCGACGAGCCATATCGCGCGGAGCGGCGGCACGAGACCGATGAGGAACGCGATGCCGGTGCTCTCGATCATGAACACGAACACTCGACGCCGTCGCGCACGCGCGCGCTCGCGAGCGCGCTCACGCGTCCCGACGAATGCGACGCCCTTGCGCGGCGTCACGATCCAGCGACCGCGCCCATTTCCTTCGGTATCTGCCAAGAGGTCCATGTTCCGTTCGAAGTCCTCGATGCTACGACTATGCGATGTTCTGCGCGTCGGGACCAGGAACGCGGCCCAGATGATGCCCAAAGCAACCAGCAACAGCCAACCCACGCCCAGCCCCCGATGCTCGGATCCCCGGTCCGCCACCACATGGTGGGGCTGGCGCCGCAACCTAGCATCGCTGATGTAGCGTCACAAATACCAACGGCAAAGTTTCCGGGCGAGCGGCTCCGCAGGTAGTCGAGGCCAACGGCGTCGAGCCGTTGCTCGTACGACGCTCAGTCGGGAGCCACGGCGACGCTCAGTCTGACGCCTCGGCGACGTAGTGCCCCGACTTCCCGCCTCGCTTCTCCAGCAACCGAAGCCCGTCGATTCGCGCCGCGCGGTCGTACGCCTTCGCCGTGTCGTACAGCGAGAGCGCCGCGACGGCCGCGGCCGTGAGCGCCTCCATCTCGACGCCGGTCCGGTCCCGAGCGCGCACCGTCGTTCGAATGGAGATCCGGCCAGCCTGCGGTTCGGGCGTCACGACGACCTCGGCGCCCGTCACCGCGACGGGATGACAGAACGGCAGCAGCTCGGGCGTCCGCTTCAGACCCATGACGCCGGCGATGCGCGCAGCCTCCAGTGGATTCCCCTTCGGCGTGCCGGCGACGAGACGCGCGCACGCCTCCGGCGTCATCGTGACCACGCACTCCGCCAGGGCTTCGCGATCGGTGACTTCCTTCCCGCCGACCTCGACGATCCGCGCGACGTCCGCCGGCCGTGCCTCCTCGGGTGCACGAGAGGCGTCCATCACTCCTCCATCGAGCGGAACAGGATCACCCGAACGTCGCTGCCCGCCCTCGCCGTCGCGACGCCGGGAGGGATCAACGCGAGGCCGTTCGCGCGCGAGACGGTCGCGATGAGGTTCGACCCACGTCCGCCGGTGGGGG
The DNA here is from genome assembly GCA_937881155.1 of uncultured bacterium. Classification (GTDB taxonomy): domain Bacteria; phylum Actinomycetota; class UBA4738; order UBA4738; family HRBIN12; genus CALGFI01. Next base: position 3,073 of record CALGFI010000261.1, read on the forward strand.
TAGCCACCCAGCCCTCTCGGGTGGTGCGCTTCACCCGAACCCGCGCGAACTGCGTCTTGCCCTTCGGACCGGTGACGTCGTCGGCGAGGCGTGCGGTGATCTCGGGCCGGAACAGGTTCCGCCGCCCCATCATCTTCATCAGCGAAGGGCGGATGAAGACCTCGAAGCTGACGAACACGCTCACCGGGTTCCCCGGCAGGCCGAAGTACGGCTTCCCCTCGATGTGACCGAACCCCTGCGGCATCCCCGGCTGCATCGCCACGCGGAAGAAGTCGAACTCACCCCGACGGTAGAACGCCGCCTTCACGACGTCGCGCTCCCCGACCGAGACGCCACCGGACGACACGAGCACGTCCGCCTGGCCGAGATGAGACAGCACGACGTCCTTCAGCGAATCAACGTCGTCCCTCACGATGCCGGCGAGGATCGGAGCCGCGCCCGCTTCCCGGATCGCGCCGAACAATGAGTACGCGTTCGAATCGCGCACCTGGCCGAACTCGGGCGTTTGAAAGGGCGGGATCAGCTCGTCGCCCGTCGAGAGCACGACGACGCGTGCTCTCGGCCGCACGAGCGGATGCCAAACCCCGGCAGTCGCCAGCAACGCGAGCTCGGGCGCCTGTAGGCGTCGGCCGGAATTCACGAGCGCGTCGCCGCTCTTCACGTCCTCGCCGGCGCGACGGATGTGCTTGCCCTCATCAGTCCCGAAGAGGATCCGGACGACGTTCCCGCGAACCTCCACGTTCTCGATGGGAACGACCGTGTCGGCGCCAGCCGGGATCGGCGCGCCGGTCGCGATCTGGAAGGCTTCGCCGCCGCCGACCGTTCCCTCCGGGCGCTGACCGATGAGCGCGCGTCCGACGACGCGGAGCTCTACGGGCGACGCCTGCGTCGCGTCGCGAACCTCCGAAGACCGAACGGCGTACCCGTCCATCGCCGAGCTCGCGAACTCCGGGAGGTCGCGTTGGGCGACGACGTCCTTCGCCAGGACGCAACCGTACGCGTCGGTCAGCGGGAGCTCGAGCGGTTGGAGCGGCTCGATCTGTGACAGGACCTTCTCGCGCGCCTCCTCGACCGATAGCAGCCCCTCGCCGCTGTCGTGGTCGTGATGCGGCGTCGCCATGTCCGTTCAGTCTATCGACGCGGTTCCCGCCGACCGCTTTCGCGGTGCCTACAGCAGCTTCTTGCGCTGCACGAGGTCGGCGAGCCAGCGCTTGAGCTCCTTGCCGACGTCCTCGCGGTCGATCGCCAGCTCGATCATCGCCTTCATGTAATCGAGCTTGTTTCCCACGTCGAAGCGACCGCCCTCGAACACGTATGCGTACACCGCCTGTTGCTGGGCGAGTACGTTGATCGCATCAGTGAGCTGAATCTCACCCCCGACCCCGGGTTCCAGGTTGCGCAGCGCATCGAAGATCTCGGGGGTGAGGACGTACCGCCCGATCGCGGCAAGGTTCGACGGCGCGTTCTCGGGCTCCGGTTTCTCCACCACCGACAAGACACGCGCGAGCCGATCGTCCTCGACGAACTCCGGCTCGATGCAGCCATACAGACTGATCTCCTCGCGCGAGACCTCCATGGCAGCGAGCACGCTCCGGCCGTAGCGCTCGTGCACGCGAAGCATCTCGGAGAGCAGTGGGTTCGACTCGGCAATGATGTCGTCACCGAGCAGAACGGCGAACGGCTCGCCACCCACGTGGTCCTCGGCGACGGACACGGCGTGGCCGAGTCCGAGTGGATCGCGCTGACGGATGTAGTGGATCGACGCCATGTCGGTGATCTCGCGGACCTGTTTCAGCTCCTCGAACTTCCCTTTCGACTCCAGGAAATGCTCGAGCTCGATCGACCGGTCGAAATGGTCCTCGATCGGGCGCTTGCCGCGTCCCGTGATGATCAGGATGTCCGTCAGGCCGGCGTGAACGGCTTCCTCCACGACGTACTGGATGGCCGGCTTGTCCAGGAGCGGAAGCATCTCCTTCGGCTGGGCCTTCGTCGCCGGAAGGAAACGCGTACCGAGTCCGGCCGCCGGGATGACGGCCTTGCGCACCGCGCTCATGGGCCTCGGAGCATACCCGCGGACATTCCGGGCCATGCATGTGTTCGGGCGCGGCTACACTTTTCACGATGCCCACCTACGAGTACGAATGCACCTCGTGCGGTCAGCACATCGAGGTCTTTCAACGAATCGTCGAGGATCCGCTGACGACCTGCGGGGTCTGCGGCGGAACGCTCCGCAAGGTGTTCCACCCAGTGGGGATCGTCTTCAAGGGCTCCGGCTTCTACGCGACCGACAGCCGTTCTGCAGCGGCGAAGAAGGACGGCGACGGCGGCTCGAGCACGGCGTCGTCCGACGGTGCGAAGTCCGACAAGTCCAAGTCCAAGTCCAAGTCGACGGAGACCCCCACCGCGACCTCGACGCCCAAGAAGAAGGAGGGTGCCGGCACGTGACCGTCGCCCGGATCGGGGTGTTCGGCGGGTCGGGGTTCTACTCGTTCCTCGAGGACACCGAGACGGTTCCCGTCGAGACGCCCTACGGGGAACCGTCAGCGCCCCCGGTCGTGGGGACGGTCGGCGGGGAATCCGTGGCGTTCATCCCGCGACACGGCGTGAAGCACGAGTTCCCCCCACACCGCATCAACTACCGAGCGAACGTCTGGGCGATGAAGGAGCTGGGCGTGCAACGAGTGATCGGGCCGAACGCGTCCGGCTCGTTGCAGCGGCACATCGAGCCCGGCCACTTCGTGGTGTGCGACCAGCTCGTGGATCGAACGCGCTCGCGGCCGCACACCTTCTACGACGGACCCTCCACGACGCACATCTCGTTCGCCGACCCGTACTGCCCCGTCGTTCGGTCGGTGGCGATCGACCAGGCGCGAGAGCTGGGGATCACGATCCATGACCGCGGGACCGCGGTCGTCATCGAGGGACCTCGGTTCTCGACCCGCGCCGAGTCGGCGTGGTTCTCGTCGGAGGGCTGGGACGTGATCGGCATGACCGGCTACCCCGAGTCGGTCCTGGCGCGCGAGCTCGAGCTCTGCTACGCGAACATCTCGCTGATCACCGATTACGACGTTGGTGTCGAGGGTACGCCGCCGGTCACGAACGAAGAGGTGATCCGCGTGTTCGACGCGAACAACGCGAAGCTCCGAGAGCTGCTGTTCGCGATCATCCCGGCGCTGCCGGAGCCGCGCGACTGTCCCTGCGCGACCGCGCTTTCCGGCGCGACGTTCGAGGCGTGATGTCGTGATGGCGACCGAGCCCGTCCTCGTCACCGTCGAGCTCCGATTCACCACCGACGAGGACCCACAGCAGCTCGCCGAACGGGTGCGCGAATCGGTCGGGTTGATCGTGGGGCGCGACCGCCTCGAGGACTTCCGGGTTCGCGTGCTGCCGCTCACGCCGCCGAAGAAACCCCGCGCGGTGTGACCTCCTTCACTGCGGTGGGCATCGCCGGGCGCTAGGGTCGCAGGCCGTGGTGTTCCTGCGGCGCTGGTCGCGGCGTTCGAAGCTCTTCGCCGTCCTCGCGGTGATCTCCGGCGCCGCGGCGTACGTCCTCGTCGACTGGTACGCGACGCGGCTCACGGAGCTGACGCCCGTTACGGGCGACCTCGTCCCCGTCGTCGTGGCCGCCCGACCGCTCTCGCGAGGCGCAGTGCTCGGCGAGGACGCGCTCGCCGTTCGACGAATGCCCGCCAACTTCGCGCCGCCGGGTCGCATCGGCGACGTCGCGAGGGTCGCCGGCATCTCGTTGGTGTCGGACGTGGCCGAGGGCGAACCGATAACTCGGACGAGGCTCGGCGTCGAGGGCGGCGCCGTCGCCGCGCTCGTTCCCGACGGTCTGCGCGCGTTCCCCATCACGCCGGGGCTGGCGCCCGGCGTCGTCCGCGAGGGCGATCACGTCGACGTGATCGCCACGTTCGGGGGACCGCGACCGTACAGCGACACCGTCGCGAGCGGCCTCGAGGTCCTGTCGATCCTGGAACCTGAGGGAGGCGCGATCGCGAGCGCCGGAGACGTCGGACCGTCCCTCGTCCTGCTCGTCAGCCCGGAGGTCGCCGAGGAGCTCGCGTACGCCAGCGCGTTCGCGGATCTGGCCGTAACGGTGGCACCGCCGGTGACGTCCGCCGTGTGACGTTCGGCAGGCGGCCGGGAGACCGCCGCTAGGATGCGGGCGTCTCGGACTCGCGGGGAGCTCCCGGCTGACCATCTTGCAGGCGATCGTGCTCGGCATCGCGCAGGGGCTTTCGGAGTTCGCGCCGATCTCGAGCTCTGGGCACCTCATCCTCATCCCGTGGCTGTTCGACTGGCCGATCCTCGAGAACGCCGAGCTCAGCAAGACCTTCGCCGTCGCCCTGCACATCGGCACGTTGTTCGGGGCGCTCGTGTACTTCCGACGTGACGTCGTGCGATATCTCGTCGCGGCGGTTCGCTCGATCCGCGCCCGGGCGATCCGCGACGTCGACCAGCGGCTCGCGTGGGCTCTCGTCGTCGGCACGATCCCCGGCGTCATCGTCGGAGCCGCGCTCGAGAGCGTCATCGAGGACGACCTCAGTCAGCCGTGGCTCGTGGCCGTCATGTTGACCGTGTTCGGCATCCTTCTGTACGTCGTCGATCGCGTCGCCGCGAGCCGACGGCAGCTGGATGATCTCGGCCTCCGGGATGGCTGGTGGCTGGGCGTCGCGCAGGCGGTGGCGTTGCAGCCGGGAGTGTCGCGCTCGGGCGTGACGATCACCGCCGCGCGCGCGATGGGCTTCGATCGCGAGACCGCCGCGCGGTTCTCGTTCCTGCTGTCGCTCCCGGTCATCGCGGGCGCGGGCGTGTACGAGGGCGTCGATCTCGTGAGCGACGGGATCCCCGCTGGAATGACCGGTCCGTTCATCGCCGGGATCGCCGCCTCGGCCGTCAGCGGCTTCGCGGTGATCGCGTTCCTGCTCGCGTACCTGCGCCGGCGCGACTTCAGCGTCTTCGTCTGGTACCGGCTCGTCGTGGCGGCGATCTGTTTGGTCGTGATCGCCACCGGGCTTCGCCCCGCGACCGTATGACCCGCCGCTCGTGCGACTCGGTGTCCTCAGACGCCCGCGAGCGTCATCTCGCCGATGAGGATCGAGGGCGTGCCGACCGACGAGAAGAACCGAAGGTCCGAGCCGACCGCCGCCACGGACTTCAGCATGTCGGGCAGCGTGCTGGCGATGGTCATCTCGCGAACGGGCTCACCGAGCGCGCCGCCGGCAATGCGAAGTCCGGTGGCGCCGACGGAGAACTCCCCGCTGATGGGGTTCGCACCCGAGTGCACGCCCGAGACGTCCTGGATCAGCACACCGCCATCCGCCTTCGCCAGCAGCGATTCGAACGACACCGATCCCGGCTGCACGTAGAAGTTCGTCGCGCCGACCCCGGGTGTCGAGCGGTATCCGGCGCGGCTCGCGTTGCCGGTCGACGTCGTGGAGCCGCGGCGTGCCGTGTACGTGTTGTGGAGGAAGCCGTTCAGCACGCCGGCGCCGATGAGGTCGGTCCTCCCTGCCGGAACGCCCTCGTCGTCGAACGGCGCTGCCGCGGGTCCGTCCAGGAGCCGGCCGTCGTCGACGAGCGTGAAGACGTCGGCGCCGACGCGCTCCCCGACGAGGTCCGCGAACAACGACCGTCCCTTCTGCACCGACTCGGCGGAAAGCGCTCCGGCGAGCACGCCGAGGAACGACGACGCCGCGAAGGGATCGAGGAGCACGGGAACGCGCTGCGTCTGTGGCTTCACCGCCCCGAGCATCCGCGCGGCGCGCTCAGCGGCCTCGCGCGCGACCGCGTCCGGGTCGAGATCCGCCGCCCGGTGAGCGACTTGAAACGAGAAGCCCGTCTGGGTGTCGCCGTCACGCTCTGCGAGCGTGACGGCGACACACCAGCATCCCGTCCTGCGGAACTCCGCCGACACGCCTGTTGTCGACGCGATGGCGACGCGGCCGATCGCGTCGCCGAACCCGCACTGTTCGACCTTGCCCACGTTCGGGTCGGACGACACCGCCACGCGTTCGACCTGGAGCGCGAGCGAGACCTTGTCGTCGGTCGGCATCGCGGCCTGTTCGTCGAAGAACAGCCCCTCGATCGGCTCGTACTCGCTGGCGTCCGCGAGCACGTTGTTCTCGTCCTCGGTCCCGAGCGTCGCGTTCTCCCGCGCGCGCTCGACCGTGGCCACGATCTCGTCGTCACTGGGGTCGGCGGCGTAGGCGAACCCGAGCCGGCCGCCGGTGATCACCCGGACGCCGACGCCGCGGCTCTCGGCCGAGGTGAGGCCCTCGACCTCGCCCTTTCGCGCTTCGACCTCCGTGTGCCTCGACTCCTCGGCATACGCTTCGACGGCCTCTCCGTCGCGCGCGGCCGCCAAGGCCACGGCCGCGAGATCGCTGAGGTCACGCGTCATCCCGTACCGCCGATCGTGATCCGCGCGATGCGAAGCGTGGGTGAACCGCTCCCGACCGGGACGCTCTGGCCGTCCTTGCCGCAGATGCCGGGCCAGATGTCGAAGTCGTTCGCCAGGCCGTCGACGTGCGACATGACCTCGATCGCGCGACCGATCAGGTTCGCGCCCCGAACCGGGTGCCGCTTCTCGCCGTTCTCGATCAGGTACGCCTCGGAGCATCCGAACACGAAGTCGCCGGTCGCCGGGTTCGTCTGGCCGCCCGCGAGCGCCGTCACGTAGACGCCGCGATCGGTCGAGGAGATCAGCTCCTCGGCACTCGACGTGCCGTTGAGGATGTACGTGTTCGTCATCCGCGGGATCGGCGGGTGGGCGTAGGACTGCCGCCGGCCGTTCCCGCTCGACGGCGCGCCGTCCTTCTCCGCTCGCAAGCGGTCGTAGAGCCATCCCCGTAACACGCCATCGTCGAACAGCGGCGTGCGCTGAGCCGGCGCCCCCTCGTCGTCGAAGGAGAACGACCCCCACGCATTCGGGACCGTCGCGTCGTCGACGCCGTTCACGATGTCGGAAGCGAGCTGCTCCCCCACGCGGCCGCGGTACACGCTCGCCTCCTTGTCCACGATGTCGGCCTCGAGCGGATGCCCGACCGCCTCGTGGAACAGCACGCCGCCCATCCCCGGCGCGAGCACCGCGGTCATCTCGCCCGCCGGCGCCGGACGAGCATCGAGCATCGTCACGGCTCGCTCGGCCGCGACCAACGCCGTCTCCGACGGTGGGTGCGTTTCGAGGAACTCGAGGCCGGCGAGGCCTGCGGGCCCATGAAAACCCGTCTGGATGTTGCCGTCGCGCGCGGCGACGACCGAGACGACCAGGCGGACACGCGGCCTGGTCTCCTCGACCCACCGTCCGTCGGACGCCGCGATCAGGACGCGCTGGAGCGAGTCGCCGTACACGGCCGTTACCTGGCGCACCTCGGGAGAGTGCGAGCGCGCCGCGTCGTCGGCCTCCCGTACCCACGCGACCTTGTCGGCCGATCCGGCCGACGCCGCGTCGCGCGTCGCTTCGTGAACGACTAGCGGCTCGAGCGAGCGGAAGGCGACGACGTCGCCCGCGCCGTTCTCGGTTACGGACGCCGCCGCGGCAGCCGCGGCCTGCAGCAGCGAGTCGCGGTCGAGGCGGTTCGAATACGCGTACCCGAACGACGTGCCGTGA
>CALGFI010000262.1 GCA_937881155.1 uncultured bacterium
TTCGATCGGTTTCGGGATCGCCCTGTTCTTCCTCATCCCGATCGCCGCGGTGCTACTGCTGGTGACGATCGTCGGGATCCCACTCGGGTTGTTCGTGCTGCTGGCGCTGGCGCTCCTCTATACCGTGGGCTACGTGGCGGGCGCGCATGCGCTCGGGCGGATGCTCGTGAAGCGGACCAGTTCGGCGCTCCCGGCGTTCCTGGCGGGGCTGGGGATCCTTCGATTGATCGCTTTCGTGCCGATCCTTGGTGGAGTGACGTGGCTCGTCGCGTCGGTCGTCGGACTGGGCATCCTGGGAGTCGCGGCGCGCAGCAGATCGTCGACGGCCATGGTGAACGAGCCCGCGGCGCCTCCGCCTCCGCCGCCTTCGCCGATCACGCAGACCTAGTCGTCGGGGTGGTCCGCCCGCTCTCCCGCACCGCGCCGGCCACGGCGGCGACGATGACGCATGCGAACACCGGGATGACGAACGCGGCCCGGTAGCCATAGCGGTCGGCGGTGAACCCGACGGCGATCGGTCCGAGGATGGAGCCGACGTACCCGGCCGTCAGAACGATGCCGAGCCCGCTTCGAGCGCCGTCGAGGCTCAGTCGCCCCGCGGCGCGAAAGGCGAGCGGCACCGCCGGCCCGATGCCGAGCCCGAGCAGGAAGAACGCGGGGATCGACACCCAGGCGGTGTTCACGACCAGAGCCGTGCCGAGTGCGATGGCGCCGACGCCCTCGCCGAGCCGAACCACAACCGACGCCTCGAACCGATCGAGGGCTCGGTCGATGACGAACCGCGAGATGGCCATCCCCGCGGCGAACGAAACCACGCCGAGTCCGGCCGTCCCCACGGTGGTGCCGACGGACTCGTTCAGGTAGACGGCGCTCCACTCGGCAGCGATGCCCTCGGTCATGAACGCGACGAACGCGATCAAGCACAGCAGCGCGACGCGCGGGACGCGCCCGCCTCGATCGGGGGTGACCTCGTCGGCAGTGAACTCATCACGTACCTCGAGCGGCGACAGGAGCCATCGAAGGATCGGGAGGCTTGCCGCAACGAGGAGGACGGCCACGGCCGCGAAGTACACGGCGATGTCGAGCCCCGCGGCGACGGACACCGAGGCGAGCGCGGCGCCGCCGAGCATCGACACGCTCCACGTGCCGTGCATCGCCGACATCACGCGTCGTCCGTATCGACGCTCGACGTCCACGGCCTCCGCGTTCATGGCCACGTCGAGCAGGCCACTGACGAGTCCGAGCGCCGAGAACGCGGCGAAGAGCGAGGGGAGGCCCCGCGCAAAGGGAAGCAGCGCGAACGCGGCCGCGAGCAACGGAACGCCGGCGCGAACGGTGGTCCTGCCGCCGACGCGGCGCATCGCGGGCGCGGCCAATCGCGTACCGACGACGAGTCCGGCGGCGAACCCGGTGAGGGCGAGGCCGAGGCCGGCCGGGTCGAGATCGGATCGCGCCTTCAGCCGCGGGATCCACGGCCCGAGGCTGCCGGCGACGACGGCGTGCACGGCGAACGTCGTCGTGACGGCAACCCGGGCGCGGCGGAACGGTGCTCGAATCGGGTCGGCGCGCATGGAGGGGCATGATGCACAGGTGGAGGAACGGACAGGTCGGCTCGAGGTGATCGCCGGTCCGATGTTCGCCGGCAAGACGGAGGAGCTGCTTCGTCGGGTTCGGCGCGCCGTGATCGCCGGTCGCCGGGTCGAGGTGTTCACCCATGAGCTCGATACGCGTGGGAAGGGCCGGATCGCGTCGCACGCGGGCCTCGACTTCCCGTCGCGAGCGGTCGCGTCGGCGTCTGCGATAGCTCGCGAGACCGACGCGGAGGTCGACCTCGTCGCGATCGACGAGGCTCACTTCTTCGGAACCGAACTGGTTCCCGTTGCGGAGGAGCTCGCTCGACGGGGCATCGTCGTAGTGATCGCCGGCCTGGACGTGACGTTCGCCGGCCAGCCGTTCGAGCCGCTGCCGTCGCTCATGGCCGTGGCAGAGAGCGTCGACAAGCTCACGGCGATCTGCACGGTGTGCGGAGCCGACGCCGTGTTCCATCAACGCGTTGGAGGCGCCGTCGCGGGCGACACCGATCTCGTCGCCGAGCACGTCGGCGGGAGCGAGAAGTACCAGGCGCGGTGCCGGCGCCACTTCGCGCCGACCGACTAGCCGTATCCGTCCGGAACCATCGGCGGCTCGGTCCGGTCATCACCTCGGAAGGTCATCTCCTCGGTACGGAAGAGGGAGGTTGCCCATGCGAGCGCGCACGTCCCGCCGAGCGGTGTCCTTGGCGTTCGTGTTCGGCGTGGTCGCCGGATTCGCGCTCGTGCCGGGTGTAGCCGGTGCGAGCGGCGGTGGCGGCTGTGGCGGACCGGTCACCGACGAGGCCGGAACGGAGGTCGAGATCAAGGAGTTCTGTTTCACGCCGACGATCCTTCGCGCGGAGCCGGGCGACACGATCACGTTCACGAACCTCGACAGGTCGCCGCACACGGTGCTCGGCGCGAACGGGATCTGGGGGAGCTACGACGCGTTGAAGCGGAACGTCGAAGCGACGTACGAGTTCGCCGAGCCCGGCGTGTACCCGTTCGTGTGCACGTGGCATGTCGGGATGATCGGCGCCGTCGTGGTGGGAGACGGTGCAGGTGGAGCGATCGACACGACCACCGCGGACGGGCCGGTCTCGCTGGCGTCCTCGCAGACGGTCGCCGCGGACCCACCCGCTGGATCGAATGGCGTGGCCGGCGCCCTCGCTGCGGGCGCGATCGGGCTTGCAGTCGGTGCCGCCGGTGCCGTTGGAACGCTGCGTTTGCGGCGGAGGTCGATAGCCTGACCGTGTGAGCTTCGGCGTCTTCGGGCCGGGCCGGCGAAACGTCGCCGGCCCGTTCCGTCTCCTCCTCTGTCTCATCGCCGCCGCCGCGATCGCAGCCGCGTGCGGGTCCGAAACGCAGGTCACGCAAGAACCGACGAACGTGCCGTCGCCGTCGCCGACGGCCGGTGGTCCCGAAGCGACGTCGCCGTCAGGTTCGAGCGGTCTCGCCGACGCCCGCGTCGAGCTCGAGCAGGTCGCCGCGCTGGCGCAGCCGCTCGCGCTTGCGGTCCGCGACGGTGATCCGGCGCTCTATATCGCGCAGAGGATCGGGCGCGTCGTCGCGCTCGACGGCGACGGCGCCGAGCCGCGCGTCGTCCTCGACATCACCGACGAGGTCTCACTGGGGACCGAGCAGGGTCTCCTCGGCATCGCGTTCTCGCCGGACGGCGAGTTCCTCTACATCAACTACACGGACACCGCGGGCCACACGCACGTGACGGAGTTCGCGTTCGACGAGGACGGCGCCGACGAGGGCTCGCGACGGGACGTGCTGTTCGTGGAGCAACCGTTCTCGAACCACAACGGCGGCAACCTGGCGTTCGGTCCGGATGGCCACCTGTACATCGGACTCGGCGACGGCGGGAGCGGGGGAGACCCGCTCGGCAACGGCCAGTCGCTCTCGACGCTGCTCGGCAAGATGCTCCGGATCTCGCCGAGACCGTCCGGCGACGCACCGTACGGCGTGCCGCGCGACAACCCGTTCGTCGGCCGCGACGACGCGCGCCCGGAGATCTGGGCGTACGGACTTCGGAACCCCTGGCGGTACTCGTTCGACCGCGAGACCGGCGACCTGTGGATCGGCGACGTCGGACAGGGATCGCGTGAGGAGATCGATCTCGAACCCACGGGGTCGCCCGGCGGCCTGAACTTCGGGTGGGACCGACTCGAGGGCACACTCGCGTTCGAGGGCGCCGAACCGCCCGACGACGCCATCCCGCCGATCTTCGAGTACCCGACGTCGGATGGCTGCGCGGTGACCGGCGGCTACGTCTACCGCGGCACCGACATCCCCGAGCTCGTCGGCGCGTACGTGTTCGGCGACTTCTGCAACGGTCGTCTCCAGGCGTTTACCGTGCGGAACGGCCGAGCCGTGGAGCACCGAGATCTCGGCCCGGTCGTTCAGAGCCTCTCGTCGTTCGGTGAGGACGCCGACGGCGAGCTCTACGTCCTCTCGTTGTCCGGCCAGGTCTACCGGCTCGTTCGGGCATAGGCCCCGGAGCGGCTAGCCTGGCGCCATGTCGAACGAACCTGGTGTGAAGGAGCTCGGACACGTCGTCCTCTATGTGCGTGATCTCGAGCGATCGGTCCGCTTCTACCGCGACGCGCTCGGATGGCGGCAGATCTTCGCCGAGGAGACGCAAGCGATCGGGTTCCCGGCGGCGATGTTCTCGGGGGGCCGAACGCATCACGAGCTGTTGCTGATCGAGGTCGGACCCGACGCGGCGCCGATCCCGCCGGGACGACGCGTCGGGCTGTACCACTTCGGCCTCAAGGTCGGCGACAGCGACGAGGACCTCGTCGCGATGCTTCGAAAGCTCGAGGGCGCCGGCGTCACCGTCGGCGGGAGCGCCGACCATGGCATGACGCACAGCCTGTACATCGCGGATCCGGACGGGAACGAGATCGAGCTGTTCATCGACGTTCCCGGCGCAGACTGGACCGACCCGGACGTCGTGATGGCGCGCCCCAAGCCGCTCCGGATCTAGCGAGCACGACGCGGGCGTTTCAGCCGTTCGCGCTGCGGGTACGCCCCTCCGG
>CALGFI010000263.1 GCA_937881155.1 uncultured bacterium
CCCTTCCATCCCGGCCGAACGTGCCAGCCGATCTCCACCTCGCGGACGCCATCGACGATCTGCACCGCGGGCCCGGCCGTGCCGACGATCTCGCCTGTCTCGCGGTCCTCGACCACCCACAGGCCGAAGCCCTCGTCGCGGTATCGGTCGAGGTTCCGCTGGACCCAGAGCTCGGTCTCCTTCCGGCTGTACGTGGACGGGTAGTACTGCATGTGCTCGGCGTCGGCGAACATCGGGCCAAGCGCGTCGGCGTCCTCGGCCATGCACGGCCGGAGCCGAAGCCGTTCCGTCTCGAGCCGGAAGTCCTCGTCCACCGGGTCGACACCGTACCGGGCACGTTCGGCGCCGGGTCGACTATCCTCGCGCTCAGGCTCGCCGCCTCCCGCTGAGGAGCGTTCGATGGACGTCAAGGGCAAACGCCTCCGCCTGCTCTACTCGGACGTGCTCGGCGTCGAACGCGGCAAGTACCTGTTCGGCGACGTGGCCGACGACGGCCGGGCGGCGTTCTGCATCGGCGTGTTTCCGCTCACGACCGACCGCGAGATCCTGGACATCTCGCGCCAGCAATTCGACGTCGGGCTGCCCGACGTCGAGGCGTTCGTCGATCGCGACACGCTCCGCCTCGGTTGGGAAGACGACACCATCGTCGGGATCGCCGACGTCCAACAGCACGGCGAGCCGCTCGACGTCGATCCGCGGCACGTTCTGCGGAAAGCGGTCGAGCCGTGGCGCGAGATGGGCCTCGACCCGATGTTCGCCTTCGAGTCCGAGTTCTATCTGCTCGAGCGGGGCGAGGACTCCTCGTGGAAGGCGGTCGACCTGCCGTCGCACCGCGTGTACGGGACCGGAGCGGCCGTCGACCCGGACGGAACGATCGACGACATGGTCCGGGCGTCGATGCAGACCGGGTTCCCCGTGGAGAGCTGGGGCAGCGAGTTCGACGCCGCGGCCTATGAGGTGAACATCCGCTACAAGGACGTCATCTCGGCGGCGGACGAGTGCTTCCTGTTCCGTCTCCTCGTCAAGGAGATCGCCCACAAGCACGAGCGGCTGGCGACGTTCCTCGGCCGTCCGTTCAACGATCGGGGCGGGAGCGGGATGCACTTGAACTTCTCGTTCCGCCGCCAGGACGGCTCGAACGCGTTCCACGAGCCGAACGCGTCGGACGGGGTCTCGCCGCTCGCGAAACAGTGCGTCGCGGGGCTCCTCGCGCATCACGAGGGCATCAGCGCCATCGCCGCCCCGCACGTGAACGCCTACAAGCGGTTGCAACCGGACATGCTGAACGGGTATTGGGCGAACTGGGGCTACGACGACCGCACGGTGTGCATCCGCATCCCCCCGGCGCGTGGCGAGGGGACGCGGCTCGAGCACCGCATGCCCGACGGCGCGGCGAATCCGTACCTGTCGGCGGCGGCGGCCCTTCACGCGGCGCGGTTCGGCGTCGAGCAGAAGCTCGACCCGCCGGCGGCCCAGAACGTGGGGGAGGCGCCGAACACCGACCGCCGCGTTCCGCCGACGCTCGATTCAGCGCTCCAGGCGTTCGAGTCCGACCAGGAACTGTGCGAGGCGCTGGGGCCGTGGCTCGTCGAGACGTTCACCAAGCTCAAGCGGGCCGAGTGGGAGCGATACGCGAAGGCGATCGACGACACGACGACGACGGATGTGACGCCGTGGGAGATCGAGTACTACCTCCCGTACTTCTGAGGCGGCCGTGACCGAGCCGAGGAACGTGCGATGAGCCTGGCGACCGCCGAAGCCGAGCTCTCCGGGATCGACCTCGTCGACCCGGACAACTACGTCGAGCGCGTGCCGTTCGAGTGGTTCGACGAGCTCCGCCGCCGCGCGCCCGTCGTGTGGCACGAGGAGTCCGAGCCGAACCAGGGCTTCTGGACGGTCACTCGGTTCGACGACCTCGTGCAGGTCCACATGGACTGGGAGACGTACTCGTCCGAACGCGGGGCAGTCGCGCTCGAGGAGCTCGACGAGGAGCAGCTCTCGATCCGCAAGTCGATGCTCGAGACCGATCCACCGCACCACCGGGAGCTACGAAACATCTGCAATCGCCGGTTCAGCGCGCGCGGCGTCGGCGAGTACGCGGACTTCATCCGAGACGTAGCCGTCAAGGTGCTCGACCGCGCACTGGAGAAGGACGAGTTCGACTTCACGATGGAGATCGCCAAGGAGCTCCCCATCCGGTTCCTGTGCGCGATCTTCACCGTCCCCCAGGAAGACGCGCCGATGCTCATCAGGTGGGGCGACGCGATGATCGGCAACCAGGATCCCGAGTTCACCGACGCCGTTGTCGACAAGGTCGACACAGAGGAGTTCAAGTACCTGCCGTTCCGCTCCCCCATCGCGCTCGAGATGTTCGAGTACGCGCACCGGCAGCGCGACCTGCGTCTGGACGAACCGCAGGACGACGTGATCAACGCGCTGACGATCGCCCAGCGCGAAGGCGTGCTCACCGAGCGCGAGTTCGACAACTACTTCGGCCTGCTGATGATCGCCGGGAACGAGACGACGCGACACACGATCAGCCACGGCATGCAGGCGCTGATCGAGCACCCCGACCAGATGCAGCGGCTCCGCGACGACCCGTCGCTGATCCCGACGGCCGTCGAGGAGATCCTGCGGTGGGCCACGCCGGTCATGCACTTCCGCCGGACCGCGGCGCACGACACGGAGCTCCGCGGTCAGAGGATCCGGGAGGGCGAGAAGGTCGTGACGTGGTACATCAGCGCGAACCGCGACGATGATCAGTTCCCCGATCCGTACCGGTTCGACGTTGCCCGGCGTCCGAACGAGCACGTGACGTTCGGGCCCGGCGGACCGCACTTCTGCCTCGGGGCGCACCTCGCGAAGCTCGAGACGCGGATCCTGTTCGAGGAGCTGCTGCCGCGGTTGAAGTCGATCGAGCTCGCGGGGCCGGTCGAGCGGAT
>CALGFI010000264.1 GCA_937881155.1 uncultured bacterium
TTCCGCACACGCATTGGGATCGCGAGTGGTACGAGCCGTTCGCGGTCTTCTCGGAACGACTCGAGAAGATGATGGACACGTTGCTCGATCTCGCCGCCGACGGGTTCCCACACTTCCACCTCGACGGGCAGACGGCGATGATCGACGACTACCTCGAACGTCGTCCGGAGCGCACCGACGAGCTCGCTGCGCACGTTCGCGACGGTCGCTTGTCGGCGGGACCGTGGGTCGCGCAGATGGACGAGTTCCTCACGTCGGGCGAGTCGCACATCCGTAACCTGGAGATGGGACTCGAACGCGCGCGCGAGCTCGGCCGGGCGCTCGAGGTCGGCTACATGCCCGATCAGTTCGGACACATCGGCCAGATGCCGCAGATCCTGCGATTGGTGGGCATCGACCGCGCGATGGTGTGGCGCGGCGTGCCGAGCTCCATCCCGACGTCGACGTTCCGGTGGCAGTCGCCGGACGGAAGCGAGGTCCTGACCGAGTCGCTGCCGGTCGGCTACTCGAGCGGCTGGAAGTTGATGCGCGAGGAGGAGCCCTTCGCCGACGTCGTGCGCGGCGAGGTCGAACGACTGCTGCCGTATTCGCGCGACGGACGTGTCGTCCTGATGGTCGGCTACGACCACTCGGGTCCGGATCCGACGATGCCGGATCGACTCGCCAACGCCGACCTTCCGACGGACGTCGATGTCGTGGTCGGCGGCGTCGCCGAGCATGTCGGCGCGCTGACGTGGACCGACGAGCTCCCCGTCTGGCGCGGTGAGCTCCGCTCGAGCGCGCGGGCGCACCTGCTGCCGAACGTGTACTCCGCCCGAGTGCACCAGAAGCGCGAGCGCGGACGCGTCGAAGCGCTGATCGAGCGCTACGCCGAGCCGCTCGCCGCGCTCGTTCCCGGTTTCGAGTGGCCCGAGGACGAGCTGCGACGGGCGTGGACGCTCCTCCTGTGGAACGGTGCGCACGACTCGGCGTGCGGGTGTTCGCACGATCAGGTGGCAGTGGACGTCGACGCGAGGTTTGCCGAAGCGCGTGAGATCGGGGAGTCGATCGTCGAACGAGCGCTCTCGTCGCTCGGCGAGCAGGTGAGCGGTTCCGGCGTGATCCGGTTCAACCCGTCGCCGTTCGAGCGGGACGGCATACCGCCGCTCGGGTACGCGGTCACGGATTCTGCCCCCGAGTCGCCGCTCGCGGGCATCTCCCTCGAACCGCTCGCGGACGGTTCCGGCGTGTCGATCGACGGGACGGCCGTCCGGTTGTTCGACGAGCCCGACATCGGCGACCTCTACAACTGGTGTCCCGCGGATGACGATCACCGCGTGTCGCCGCCGAGCCGCATCGCGGTCGAGGGAAGGGCGTTCGAGGCCGAATGGGACGGGCTCCGCGTCGACGTGCGCGTCTCGCAACGAGCCGATGACCCGTTCTTCCGGCTCGAGGGCGTCATCCAGAACGAACGGAAGGACCATCGGCTGCGTTTCCACGTACAACTCCCGAACGCGACCGATCGCGCCGTTGCCGGTGCTCCGTTCGAGCTCGTCGACCGTCCGCTCGTCGGCGAGGGGAGCTCCGTCGAAACGGCCTCGCCGACGTGGCCGGCGCGCCATGTCGTGATGGCGTCGCGCACCGCCGTGTTGCACGAGGGCGTGTTCGAGTACGAGGTCGTCGACGGGCGAGTGCTCGCCGTCACGCTCCTCCGATGCGTCGGGGCGATCAGCAAGGAGAAGCTCGCCACGCGGCCGTGGCCGGCCGGCCCGGGAACGCCCACGCCGAACGCGCAGATGATCGGAAAGACGGAGTTCGTCCTCGGCGTCTGGCCCCACGCGGAACAGGACGCACTGCTTCGCACGTGGGAGCGGTTCGGGTTGCCCATTGCCGAGGCGCCGGCCCGCGGCGGTGGGGCGCTTCCGTCGCCCGGCTCACTGATGTCCTTCGAGGGCGACGTCGAACTATCGAGCGTCAGGCGCCGCGACGGCGGGCGGCTCGTCACCGTGTGGAACGCTCAACGAGATCGTCCCGTCGACGCTGTTCTCGATGGTCGGCGACTCCACGTCGGCGCGGCGAAGATCGGGCAGCTTCGATTCACCGCGTCCCCCTGAGCCGAACGTCGATAGCGTCCCGTCGCGTTGCCCGGTACGGTGATCCGGCCAAATGGGCGCCTAACCAGGAGGCGATCGTGGCAAGCGTCGTCACGGATATCGAGCGCGCTCGTGACGCCGTCGCGCGCGGCTCGTGGCCCGAGGCGTACGAGCTGCTTCGCTCGTTGGATCCCTCCGAGTTGACCGGTCCCGACCTCGAGGGTTTGGCCGACGCGGCGTGGTGGATGTCTCGGCGCGACGACTCCATCGCCGCGCGGCAGAAGGCATACGCCGCGTTCGCTGCATCGTCGAACGATGCGCGGGCATCGTTCATGGCGGTTCGCCTGTGCATCGAACATTTCGAGCGGCGTGAGCCGGCCGTCGCCGGTGGTTGGCTCATGCGCGCGCAGCGACACCTGCGTGAACAGCCGGAGTGCGCGGAGCACGGGTTCCTTGCAGTGATCGAGTCGACGGTAGCGCGCTTCACCGGCGACCCCGACCGTTCGATCGAGCGCGCAAGGGACGCTACCGAGATCGGACATCGCGTCGGCCACCGCGACGTGATCGCGGTCGGGATCCACGCGGAAGGCCTCGCGCTCATCGCGTCCGGCCGAGTGTCGGAGGGCGTGGCTCTGCTCGACGAGGCGATGATCTCGGTGCTGGCCGGCGAGCTGAGCCCGTTCTTCACCGGGGTCGTCTACTGCGACGTCATCGAGGCCTGCCTCCAGCTCGGCGACGTTCGGCGTGCAGGCGAGTGGAGCGACGCGGCGCGGGCATGGTGCGAGACGGTGCCCCCTCAGTCGCCGTTTCCGGGTCTCTGCCGCGTCAACCGCGCCGAGCTGGCGATCCTTCGTGGGGCGTGGTCGGAGGCGGAGGCCGAGGCCTCGCTCGCGTCGGAACAGCTGAGGCGCATCGACCAGGAGGATTCGGGCGCGGCGTGGTACCTCGTTGGTGAGGCTCGGCGACGATCTGGGAACGCGACAGGTGCGGAGGAGGCGTTCGCGAAGGCGCGCGACCTCGGGTTCGACCCACAGCCCGGATGGGCGTTGCTCCGGCTCTCACAGGGGAAGGTAGACGCGGCGGTCGGCGCTCTGCGGGGCGCTCTATCCGCCGAGCTCGGCAATCCGTTCCGGCGCTCGCGGCTGCTCGCGGCTCAGATCGACGTGGCGATCGCTCTCGGTGATCTCGAGGCCGCTGGGGAAGCCGATCGAGAGCTCGTGGCGCTTGCGGGGCGGTTCGGCGCGGCGAGCGTCGCGGCGACCGCCGATACCGGGAGCGGCGCGCTCTTGCTCGCCCAGGACGACGCGCCCGGCGCGCTGGATCGATTCCGCCGAGCGTGTGCAACATGGCAGGACCTCCGGTTGCCCTACGAGGCTGCACGCGCTCGCGCGCTGTGCGGACGAGCGCTCATCGCGATCGGCGACGAGGGCGCCGGACGCGAGGAGCTGCGCGCTGCACGCGCAGCGTTCGAGCGCCTGGGCGCGGCGGCCGATGCGTCAGCGATCGCCGGACACCTCGGCGAACGGACGGGCATCCCCGGCGGACTCACCGAGCGCGAGGCGGAGGTCCTCCGCCTCGTCGCGGCCGGCCGGTCGAACCGTCAGATCGCCACGGAGCTCGTGATCAGCGAGCACACTGTGGCGCGCCACGTCCAGAACATCTTCGCGAAGCTCGCCGTTTCATCGCGATCCGCAGCAACGGCGTTCGCCTTCGAACACGGTCTGGCCTGACCGGCCGTCGCGTCCCGTGGTGAATTTTCACCACGTCCCTCCGGCGCGAGTTGGTCCGTTCCGGCGATGAGTCGATGCGTCCCCGCGGCATACGGTCGTCCGACAACGATCGAGGAGGCAGACAACGTGAGCGGGACGACGGAGCGGTTCGAGACGGTGATCATCGGCGGCGGGCAGGCGGGCCTCGCGGCCGGATATCACCTCTCGAAGCGCAGGCTCTCATTCGTGATCCTCGACGCCAACGAGCGGGTGGGTGGCTCGTGGCGGAGCCGGTGGGACTCGCTCCGGCTGTTCACGCCCGCTCGGTTCAACGCACTGCCCGGGATGCGGTTCCCCGCGCGCGATTGGACCTTCCCAACCAAGGATGAGATGGCCGACTACCTCGAGTCGTACGCGGCTCGGTTCGAGCTGCCTGTCCGGACGGGCGTGAGCGTGAACGGTTTGTCGCGAGTAGGCGATCGCTACGTGCTGAGCTCAGGCGCGCAGACTTTCGAGGCCGACCGCGTCGTCGTCGCAACGGGAGCGTTCCGCGCACCGAAGGTTCCGGACTTCGCCTTCGAGCTCGATCCGGGGATCGTGCAGCTGCACTCGAGCGACTACCGGCGTCCGGAGCAGCTCGTCGAAGGCGGGGTCCTCGTCGTCGGCCTCGGTAACTCCGGAGCGGAGGTTGGGTTGGAGGTCGCTCGTACCCATCCGACGTGGGTGTCTGGCAAGCCATCGGCGCAGATCCCCTTCCGTCATGGACCGCTCACGGCGCGCACCGCCTTCCGCGTCGTCCGTTTCCTCGGCCACCGAGTGCTCACGCAACGAACGCCTGTGGGACGGAAGGTCGGTCCGAATTTCGCTTCGAAGGCCTCGCCGCTGATCCGCGTCAAGACGAAAGACCTCGTTCGTCTCGGCGTTCAACGAGTTCCGCGCGTCGTCGGCGTGCGCGACGGTCTGCCGCTGTTGGACGACGGGAACGTTCTCGACGTGGCGAACGTGATCTGGTGCACGGGGTTTCGCTACGACTTCCCGTGGATCGACCTGCCCGTCTTCGACGAAACCGGAGCGCCGATACACGAACGCGGCCTCGTTCTGTCCGAGCCCGGTCTGTATTTCATGGGACTGGTCTTCCAATACGCGGTCTCCTCTGACGTGCTCGCCGGCGTCGGCCGGGACGCGGCGCACATCGCGCGGCACATCGCCACACGCGAGGCCGAGCGGAGAGCGTCGCTGCCCGATCGATCTTCCATCGCGGCCTGATCGGCTTCCGTTCGTCATCGACCACTGTTCGGACGCTTCCGGCTACTGTCTGCGCGTGCTTCAAGACGAGACCGTTCCAGAGGGATTCTCCGCGCGCGCGCCCACGCCGGACGACGCGGCGGGCATCGCCGAGCTCATCAATGAGGTCTCGAGAGCCGAAGCGGGATTCCCCTGGACCACAACGGAGGAGACGCGCGACGAGCTGACAATGCCGCGCGACGATGCAACGCCGCCGGACGTGATCCTCGTCGATGGCGCCGGCTCGTTCGCCGGCTACCTGCAGGTAACGAAGTGGGACACGAGCGAGTTCCAACTCATCGCCTTCGTGCGACCTCGTTTCTGGGGACAGGGCATGAGCGCGTGGCTCATCCGGCGCGGCGAGATGGACGTCGTCGCGCGAGCGGGCGAGCCAGGGTCGGGTGTCGTGACCAGGGTCGCGCGCTTCGCCGGCAATGAGCCCGCCGCGCGACTCTTTCGGGCGCTCGGCTACACGTATGAGCGAACGTTCTGGATGATGCGCGTCGAGCTTGCCACTGCCTTCGCGAGCAGCACGACGCTCGACGGGATCCAGATCCGAACGTTCGAGCGTGCCGCGGATGAACGACGCGTCTACGACGCGATCGCGGAGGCCTTCGCCGATCACTGGGGTTCGTGGTCGGAGACGTTCGACCACTTCCGACGCGCTCGCATCGACGGGGAAGGCGCCCGGTTCGACGCCACGCTGTGGTTCGTCGCTGTCGACGGTGACGAAATAGTCGGTGCCGCATGCTGCTCAGCGTCTACGCCGCGAGTGGAAGATACGGGGGAGGTGAACCTCCTCGGTGTGCGGAGGCCGTGGCGCCGACGAGGCATCGGCCTCGCGCTTCTTCGATCGGCGTTCGGCGAGATGCGGCGGCGCGGCATCGCGCGATGCGAGCTTGGCGTCGACGCCGAGAACCCCACTGGAGCGACGCGCCTGTATGAGCGCGCTGGGATGCACGTGGCGTATAGCTGGGACATCTGGAAGAAGGGGCTCGTGACCGCGAGCAAGTCGTTCGGGGACTAGGAAAGCCGCGCGGCGCGCAGCGCGAGGTACCGCTGTTCTGGAACGCTTGCGGTCATCCTCGCTGCGCTCAGATACGACTCGCGCGCCGCGGCGACGTCGCCGGCGATCTCGAGCAGATGCGCTCGCACCGCCTCGAGCCGATGCGTGTGCGCCATGCGGTCGTCCGAGTCGAGCGTTCCCAGCAGGGCGAGTCCGGCGCGTGGTCCGTGCACCATGGCCAGGGCGACGGCGCGGTTCAGCGTGACCATCGGCCCGGGCGAGACGCGTTCGAGCACCTCGTACAGGGCCAGGATCTGCGGCCAGTCGGTCTCCTCGGCCGTTGCCGCTTCGTCGTGCACCGCCGCGATCGCCGCCTGAACCTGGTACGGCCCGAGCGGCGCCGTTCCGAGCGTTCGGCTGAGGAGGGCCACGCCCTCGTCGATCTGCTTTCGATCCCAAAGATCCCGGCGCTGCTCGGCGAGCGGGACGATCATGCCGTCCTCGTCCGTCCGCGCGTCTCGCCTCGCGTCGATGAGCAACATGAGCGCGAGCAGGCCGGCCACCTCGGCCTCGCCTGGAACGAGACGGTGGAGCATCCGCGTCAGCCGGATCGCCTCGGCGGTGAGGTCGCCGCGTTGCAGCTCCGGACCGCCGCTCGTCGTGTAGCCCTCGTTGAAGATCAGGTAGAGCACCTGCATGACGACGCGGAGTCGCTCGGCCCGCTCGCTCTCGGGCGGAGGATCGAACCGTAACCCCGCGGCCCTGATGCTCTGCTTCGCGCGGCTGATCCGCTGCGCCATCGTCGCCTCGGGGACGAGGAACGCGTTTGCGATCTCAGCCGTGGTGAGCCCGCCGACCGCGCGCAACGTCAGCGCGAGCTGTGACGGCGCGGAGAGCGACGGGTGGCAGCACATGAACAGCAACGTGAGCGTGTCGTCCTCGGCGGGAGCGTCTGACTGGCGCGCGGGCGCCTCCAGTGTCGCGACGTTCTCCTCGCGACGCCGCCGCGCGCTCTCGCTTCGCCACTCGTCGACCAAACGCCGAGAGGCGACGGTGGAGAGCCACGCTCGCGGGTCGGCGGGAACGCCGTCCTTCGGCCAGCGCTGCGACGCTGCGACGAGTGCTTCCTGCACTGCGTCCTCGGCCGCGTCGAACTGACCGTACCGGCGGACCAACGCGCCGAGGACCTGCGGCGCGAGATCGCGCAGCAGGTCCTCGAAGCCGTTCGTCGATCGCACGCCTAGGCGGCGTCGGCGGCGCGCTCCAGCGTGGCGATGTCGATCTTCTGCATCTTGAGCATCGCTTCCATCGCTCGCTGCGAGCGCCCAGGGTCTGGGTCTCCGAGCAGTTCCATCAAGCGGTTCGGGATGATCTGCCACGAGAGGCCGAACTTGTCCTTCAGCCACCCGCACTGACTCTCCTCGCCGCCGTCCTTGGTGAACGTGTCCCAGAGGTGATCGACCTCCGCTTGCGTTTCGCACGGGACTAGGAAGGAGATCGCCTCGGTGAACCCGAACTGCGGGCCGCCGTTCAGCGCGACGAACTCGAGCCCGTCGAGCTCGAAGTTCACGGTCATCGCGGTTCCGGGCTTGCCCGGTCCCGCATCGCCGTAGCGCGCAACGTTCAGTACCTTCGCTGCCGCGTGCGTGCCGGGGCGGTTGTTGAACACCTCGACGTAGAAGTTGGCGGCCTCCTCGGCCTGGTCGTTGAACCACAGGTACGGGTTGATCCTTTGCATCGGACTCCTCCTCAGCTCGTGTACTCCTCTGGGGGCGCGTCGGCGACCCGACGCACCTCGATCGGCTCTTCGATGGTGGCGACGATCCGTGACGCGATCTCCATCACCCGCTCGTCGGTCGCATCGATGATGAAATAGCCCGCGAGGGATTCCTTCGCCTCGGCGAACGGCCCGTCGGTCGGAATCGGAGCACCTTCCTGGAACCTGACCGTCGTCGCCTGGCTCGGGTCGACGAGCCCCTGGCTGTCCACGAGCTCTCCGGACTCCTCGAGCTCGCGGTTGAGGTCCTCCATGAACGCGATCATGTTGCGGATCCACTCAGGGGTCTTCGTCTCCACCATGGTGTTCTGGTCGCCGAACATCATGATCATGTACTTCACGGCGTCTCCCTCCGTCGTTTAGACCCGCCCATAGGCTCCCCCCTTGAGCGCCAGTCGCTCCGATGTCGCTCCTTCTGCTAGGTGGTCGGAGCCGAGGTACGCATTTCGACATCCCGCGGGGGAAAGCTACGAGCTCTGGGCGAGCGGCCGTTTCGTCAGCGTTCAGCTGAGCTGCTCGGCCAGTGCGACCATGATGCCCTCGGGGCCGCGGACGTAGCAGAGCCGGTATTTGTCCTCGTACTGCACCACCTCGCCGATGAGTTCGGCGCCGTGGGCCTGCAGGCGGGCAAGAACGTCCTCGATGTCGTCGACGGCGAACATGATGCGACGTATGCCCAGCGTGTTCACCGGTGCGTTCGGCTCAGCACTGGTAGCCGGCGGCGTGTGGAACTTGTCCAGTTCGATCCGGCCATGCCCGTCCGGGGTCCGCATCATGGCGATGTCGCTTCTGACGCCGTCGAGCCCGACGACGCGGTCGACCGACCGTCCCTCGACGGTCGCCTCGCCCTCAAGCTCCAGACCAAGTTCGACAAAGAACGCGATCGCAGCCTCGAGGTCGTCGACAACGAGGAGGACGTTGTCCATCCGCAGAATCGTCATATCCCCGGAGTCTAGGGACCGCGCGGCATCATGGATCATCGCGCTCGCCTGTCCTCCAAGATGTCCTTGAGGCGCTCGAGATCCGCCTGCACGTTCTTCTTCACCTGTCGCGACAACAGCGGGCCGGCCAGACGATAGAGCGCGCTCGGATCGCCTTGAACGCGAACGCTGGCCCGTGTCCTTCCGCCGGAAACGTCCTCGAACGCGTACGTAATCTCCATCGGGAACGGGCTCTTCACCGAGCGCATCTCGAGCACCGAACCCGG
Organism: uncultured bacterium; assembly: GCA_937881155.1. GTDB lineage: Bacteria > Actinomycetota > UBA4738 > UBA4738 > HRBIN12 > CALGFI01. Next base: position 9,056 of record CALGFI010000264.1, read on the forward strand.
TTCGAGGCGCGTGACCTCGTTCACGTACTCGATCCGCTTGCCCATGAAGGAAGCGACCCGGCGCACGCGCGAGCCGACGATGATCGGCTGGTCGCCGAGC
>CALGFI010000265.1 GCA_937881155.1 uncultured bacterium
TCGTGTGGGGAGCGTTGGCGATCGCAGTCGCCGCTGTCGCGGTTCGGGAGCGCCGAACGGCTACGCGGCGCCTTCCGCGCGCCTCCTGAGCTCGGCCTCGATCAGCTCCTCGATGTCGCCGTCGAGCACGCGGTCGACGTCACCGATCTCAACGTTCGTGCGGTGGTCCTTGACCATGCGGTACGGCGCCAGCACGTAGGAGCGGACCTGCGAGCCGAAGTCGATCCCCTTCCGTTCGCCGCGGAGGTTCTCCAGTCGCTCCGCCTGTTCCTCGCGCATCCGTTCGGCTAGTCGCGCCTTCAGGATCCGCATCGCGCCCGCACGGTTCTGCAGCTGCGAGCGCTCGTTCTGATATGCCGCCTGCATTCCCGTCGGCAGGTGCGTGATGCGGACCGCCGAGTCGGTCGTGTTCACCGACTGGCCTCCCGGTCCGGTCGAGCGGTACACGTCGATCCGCAGGTCCTTCGGGTCGATCTCGATGTCGTCGTCGGCCTCCTCGAGCAGCGGGATCACGTCGAGGTTGGCGAACGATGTGTGCCGGCGCTTCTGTGCGTCGAACGGGCTGATCCGGACCAACCGATGCACCCCGCGCTCGGCCGAGAGGAGCCCGTAGGCGTTGGGGCCGTGGACGACGAACGTCGCCCGCTTGATCCCGGCCTCGTCGCCGGGGAGGAGCTCGTCGACTTCGACGTCCAAGCCCTCGCGCTCGGCCCACCGCAAGTACATGCGGAGCAGCATCTCCGCCCAGTCCTGGGATTCGGTGCCACCGGCACCGGCGTGGATCGTCGCGACGGCATCGTTCTGGTCGTACTCGCCGGCGAGGAGCGTCGCGAGCTCGAGTCGTTCGACGTCGACGGAGAGCTCGTCGACGGCCCGTCCAAGATCCCCGGCCATCTCGGCGTCGCTCTCCGACGCGAGCAGTTCGTCCATCGCCCGCGCGTCGCCGAGGCGGCGGACGAGATCGTCGTAGCGATCGAGCTCGGCGCGGACGCGGGACAGCCGCGTGGTCAGCTGCTGTGCTCGAGCTGGGTCGTCCCAGAGCGACGGGTCGGACGTCTGCCGTTCGAGCTCGGCGACCTGCGCGCGTTTGCCGTCGACGTCAAAGGAACTCCTTCGCGGCGGCGATGCGCTTCGCCAGGTCGTCGAGACGGTCCGAGTGGTCGGTCACGGCTCAATCGTACCGACGCCTGGCGGACTAACCGCGAACGCTGCTGAGTTACGCCTCGACGACGGGTTCGGCCGACCGGCTCCTCCGCCTGGAGAACGCGGCCCTGATCGCGGCGGCGCGCGCGGATAGGCGCTCGCGACGCGCGCGTCGTCGGGCCTCGACGAGCGGGCGGGCCAGGCGCTCGGCCTCGGCCTCGCTCATGAGCTGTGAGATCCGCTGCCGGGCAACGAGGTCACTTCCCATCATTGGCTCCACCCCCCTTGCGGACGAACCTACGGAGGCCTCGTGGATCGAACGGTGTCGCGCGTCACCGGACCGGAGTGACGTGTCGTACCTCGCCTGACGGCGCCCTCGAGCAGGCTGCGAAAAGAAGCCGTGGGGTCTCCGCGACGGCGGAGGCGTGACACACGTCACCGCGCATTCGTACGAGCGGGCACCGAAAGCGACGGGCCGGCGGACGTACCGTCGCCCCGTTGCCGCCGAGGGGGCGGCCATCGGAGGGGAGGAGTCGATGAGCACCAGCGCCGGGACACTGCAGCCGAAGGTTCACATCGGTGCGCCACTCGTGTGGGCCGTGGTGGCGCTGTTCGCCGCCGCGACGATCGCGGTCTACGCGCTCACCACGACGGAGTCGCGCGAGGAAACCGCGAGCTCGCGGACGACCGTTTCGGGTACGGCGGCAAACACGCCGACCGAGCTCCGGGGCGGCTTCATCGAAGCGACGGCCGCACCGGTCGTCCGTCCGTTCGGGCGCGCGGGCGTCATCCCTCGCGTCGGCGAGATCACCTCGACCGTCAACACGCCGTCGGAGCTCGGCACCGTCGTCTCGTTCTCGTCGGCGACCCCGGCGATCGCGGTGCGGGCCAAGCAGCTCGGCCTCGACCTGACCGCTGCCGCTCCGTCGACTGCCGTCCGGGTCACCGAGGCACGGAACGCCATGCTGGCCTCGTACCTGCAAGCACCGGTCGCCGTCGAGATCGTCGAGGCACGGAACGCCATGCTGGGCTCGTACCAGGAGGGTTCCGGCGACGAGATCTTGGTGAACGGCGAGCCCTGCGCGGTCTGCTGGAAGTACCGGTAGGGTCCTCGCTCGGCTCGAGGACGACAGGGGCCGGTCGGAGCGAAGCTCCGGCCGGCCCCTTCACGTTGCCGCGTGATACGTCAGCGCCTACGCGACCGCGCCGTGGCACTTCTTGTACTTCTTGCCGCTCCCACACGGACACGGTGCGTTCCGCGGCACCTTGTCCGAACGGGCCTGCGCGGCGTTCCCCGCGTTCCCCTGCTGCTCCTGATCCCCGTGAACCGTCTGCACCCGCTGCGGCCTCGGCCGTCCGGGCTCGTCCTCCCGAACGAGCTCCACGCGATAGATGTACCGAACGAACCCGTCCTTGATGGAGTCGGTGAGCTCCTCGAACATCGCGTACGCCTCGCGACGGTACTCCGTGAGCGGATCCTTCTGGCCGTACGCGCGGAGGTGGATCCCCTCTTGGAGGTAGTCCATCTCGTACAGATGTTCACGCCAGCGCGTATCGGTGATGTTCAGCAGGACGAGGCGCTCGAGCTGCCGCATGACCTGTGAGCCGAGCGAGCGCTCCTTGTCCTCGTACAGCGCAATGGCGTCCTCCACGGCGCGGCCCTCGAGCTCATTCGCCGTGACCGTCTCTTCGAGCTCTGGACGTGTGATCCTGGTCGGGTACACCTCGGCGACCCCGGCGAGGATCATGTCGAGGTCCCATTCCTCGTTGAAGATCTCCTCTGGCGCAAGCCGCCGCACGGTCGCCGAGACGACGTCGCGAACCATGTTGAGCGCCTCGTCCTTGAAGTCCTCGCCCTGCAGGATCTTCTGGCGTTCGGTGTAGATCACCTGCCGCTGCGTGTTCATCACGTCGTCGTACTTCAGGACGTTCTTGCGGCGCTCGAAGTTCAGCTCCTCGATCTGTCGCTGCGCGTTCTCGACGGCCTTCGTCACCATCTTCGCCGTGATGGGTTCGTCGTCCGGCCACTTCAGCCGGTTCATGATCGACGCGATCCGGTCCGACGCGAACATCCGCATCAGGTCGTCCTGCAGCGAGAGGTAGAACAACGACTCGCCGGGGTCGCCCTGACGACCCGAACGCCCGCGGAGCTGGTTGTCGATGCGTCGCGACTCGTGCCGTTCGGTGCCGAGGACGTACAGCCCGCCCAGCTCCACGACCTCCTCGTGCTCCGCATCGGTCTGCTGTTTGAACTTCCGGTAGATCGGCTGGTACTCGGCCTCGTACTCGGCCCGCTCCTCCTCGTCCATCTCGAACAGCAGGTAGCGGTCGTTGTCGAACTCGCGCGCGGCCATCTCCTGCCGCGCGAGGTACTCCGGGTTGCCGCCGAGCAAGATGTCGACGCCTCGGCCGGCCATGTTCGTCGCCACCGTCACGGATCCGATGCGGCCCGCCTGCGCGACGATCATCGCCTCCTTCTCGTGGTTCTTCGCGTTCAGGACGTTGTGTGAGATCCCGCGACGGTTCAGGTAGCCGGAGAGCTTCTCCGACTTCTCGATCGACACCGTGCCGACCAGGACCGGCTGTCCCCTCTCCTGACGGCCCACGATGTCTTCGGTCACCGCCGTCCACTTCTCGTCCTCGTTCTTGTAGATCAGGTCCTGCTGGTCGGTACGGATCATCTCCATGTTCGTGGGGATTTCGACGACGTCGAGCTCGTAAACCGACTGGAACTCGGCCAGCTGCGTCTTCGCCGTACCGGTCATGCCGGCGAGCTTCTCGTACATCTTGAAGTAGTTCTGGATGGTGATCGTGGCGAGCGTCTGGTTCTCCTCCTTGATCCGGACGCTCTCCTTGGCCTCGATCGCCTGGTGTAGTCCCTCCGAATACCGGCGGCCCTCCAACACACGGCCGGTGAACTCGTCGACGATCTTCACCTCGCCGCTCGTCACGATGTAGTCGACGTCGCGCTTGTAGAGCTCCTTCGCGCGGAGCGCGTTCTGGAGGTGATGCACGAGCGGCGTGTGCACGTGCTCGTACAGGTTGTCGAGCCCGAGCGCCTCCTCGACCTTGTTCACGCCCGACTCGGTGACGGCGACCGTCCGCTTGGCCTCGTCGATCTCGTAGTCCTCGTCACGGCGGAGGCGAGGCGCGAGGCGCGCGAACGTTTGGTACCACTTCGCCGAATCGGCCACCATGCCGCTGATGATGAGCGGCGTGCGCGCCTCGTCGATCAGGATCGAGTCCACCTCGTCCACGATGCCGAAGGCGTGCCCGCGCTGTTGCACCATGTCCTCGGCGCGCATCGCCATGTTGTCGCGCAGATAGTCGAACCCGAACTCGTTGTTGGTGCCGTAGGTGATGTCGGAGTCGTAAGCGGGACGCCGGTCCGACGGGCTCATCTGCGCTTGGATCAAGCCCACCGAGACGCCGAGCGCGCGGTAGACGCCGCCCATCCACTCCGAGTCGCGCTTGGCCAGGTAGTCGTTGACGGTGACGACGTGGACGCCGCGTTCGGAGAGCGCGTTCAGGTAGGCGGGCATCGTCGAGGTCAGGGTCTTGCCCTCACCGGTCTTCATCTCGGCGATCTTGCCCTGGTGGAGCACGACGGCTCCGAGGACCTGCACGTCGAAGTGCCGCTGCCCGATCGTCCGCCGGGCGGCTTCGCGGACGGTGGCGAACGCCTCGGGCAGGATGTCGTCCAGGGTCTGACCATCGGCGAGGCGCCTTCGGAACTCCGCCGTCTTCTCGCGCAGCTGTTGGTCGGACAGCTCCTCGACCTCGGGCTCGAACGTGTTGACGAGGGCGACGACGTCCTCGAGACGCTTCAGCTTGCGGCCTTCACCGAGGGTCGCGATCTTCTGGATGACCAAGGACAACCACCTCGTGCGGGCTCAGGGCGGCCGCGTGAGCGTGCGTATGTGGCGGTTTCCTATGGTACCCGAGCCCTGCGATCGCCCCCGCTGGGAACGCTGGCGACGCGCACGGGTACGGGTTCACGCCGACGAGCGACGGCGAGCACGACGAGCAACACGACGCTTGCGACGCCGAGGCCGAGGATGCGGAACCCCGCGCCCTCGAACACGAACCCGCCGGCGAGGCCCGCGACCGCGGAGCTCAAGCTGACGAGCAGGTCGGTGAAGCCGAGCGCGCCCGCGCGCTCGTTCGGCTCGGTCAGATCGCTGATCACGGCGGTCGCGCCGAGGAACGTCGCCGACCAACCGAGGCCGATCGCGAACAGGCCGACGGCAACGAGACCGGGACCGGCGTCGGTCGCCGCGAACAGCGCGCCCACGACGCTCGTCGCGCCGCCGGCGATCAGGCCGGGCCTGCGTCCGAACCGATCGAGTGCCGCCCCGATGACCGGCGAGAAGACCCACATGCCCGCGATGTGCAGGCTGATGACGGTCGA